>CAJIYV010000036.1 GCA_905181745.1 uncultured Actinomycetes bacterium
TGCGCGCCCAAGGAATTACCAGGTCCCCGGAAACGCCACGAAAAGACAACACGTTGATCTTCAAATTTTGATCAATTCTTAATGCAAACTCAACGTAATCCAGCGTCTTTTCGTCGTACGGGAACGGCGGCAAGTTTGTGTAGAAATTGTGCATATCTACGCTCGTCACCCCGGCCAAGCTAGAGACCCACAGGTTTGGCAAAGTCCCCGAGCCATCGAAAAGAAACGGGGTGAAGTCAGGATTTGGCTCAGCAGAAACAACCCCTCGGATAATCGCTTCACCCACTAACGGGTCTTCAATGCCGGCCATGCGCGCGTTCGCGGCCTCGATGCCGGGGGCAAATGTGAAGCCAGCGGACATCGGGGTTGGGCTCACTCCAAAGTAGCCGTAGGCACAGACACTAATTCCACCGGCAACAGTCATTACACCTAACTGCTTTGCTTTAGATGCATCTTGTACGACTCGCATAACAATCACCGCAGCGAGTGCGATCACAATCGGTACACACACCAGCATTGCCGCACTTAAGGACTTGAGTACGTAATAGGAAGAAACCCGACTCAAATCGGATGCGTCCGTTCCCGGAATAAATATGACCGCTAAGACGGCCATCATGATTGCCGGGGCTCCGATCGCAATAGCAAGTGTCCAACTGCGCTTCCACAGCATCACAATCACGATCGCAGCAAGAAACGGCGCCGCGATCCCCAATGCAATATTGAACGGCACCATACCCATTCCTACTGCGCCAATCTCTGAGCTGAGTTCACCCGCACTTGATCCGGGGCGAATAATTGCGTGAATCTGTTGAAATGCCAGAACGACCCCAAGAATGAACGTTCCAGCGACCCAAATCAACGCTCGCAAAGGCTTCAGGGTCCACATCGCAATCAAAACGACAACCCCTGCCGGGATAAGTCCGATGACCATCGGGGTCCACAAATTAATGACCGCAACGGTCGCAGCCGGGATGACGAACCAGCCATATGTTACCGCACTGCGCATACTGCGTGCGCTGATGTAGCTAGCCGTTGAGATGACACTTACCGCCAGCACAAAGTTGATGAATCCCGCATTGAAGAACAATGCTGGGCTGCCCAGCAGCGTGAACACTCCGGTTGCAAATACGGCGAGTACTGATGCTTGCTTGGCGTACTTCTTCCCGCTCACGCGGCGGGCGAGGTCACCTGCGATCCAGGTAAAGAACATCATGCACATGGCAAATGTGACTGCTGACCAGATTATGAACGGCCACAACAATCCAATCCGACTAAGGTTCGCCGATCCCGCTGCGCGCTCGCTCAACACCCACAGGGTGCTATGCAGTGACGGGTACCACTGATTCCACGCTTCACTACCGTCGATCGTGGTCCAGGCACTACTTTGCTGCATATAGGTATTGGCGAAAGTTGTAAAATGCCCTTGATTATCCCAACCGGAGAAATAGAGGCTGCTCAGCATTTCGTAGTCGCTGCGCCCAAAGTAGGAGCCAAGAATCCACCCAGCGGTACCGATAAACAGTCCGATCAGCATCAGTTCCACCAGGGTTGGCGCGCTCACCGGCACGTAGCGCAACCGAGGAATTAGGCGCAGGGACAAAGCTCCCAGTAAAATTCCAATAACCGTCACACGCGCTGTTACTGAATCAATAGGGATAGAGCTAGCCCGCGGATAAATCACTGCGATCAATGCCATGATGACGATCGAGGAAATGATGAACCGCTCAATGCGCCCGCGCCCCCACGGTGGAATAATCGACAGCAGCACAATCGTGGCAATGAACCCCACCACTGGAACAAGGAAAATCAGGGCAATAGTTACTGCCGTGACGCTACTAAGAATGATGAGCAGTCGGTTGTCTTTCATCGCGTGAAGCCTATTTCGGCATTAACCGGACCTGACTGCACGGCCGACAATGTTCCCGTTGCCTCGGAAATCTTCATTCCAGGTTGTCGAATTGGTGTAAAGCCTGCTGGACCGGTGACTTGGAAGGTGATCGTCGAGTCGTTGAGCAGTGATTGTACTTCGGCTTGCACCCGATACGTCAAAGTGCGCGAATCGCCGCTGGTATCGCCGTCACTAAACGTGCCGGCCGGTAGCTCGTAGGTGACCGACACCGCACTCTGGTCACCTGGCGGGGTCCAACCCACGAGCCGGATAAATCGATGCCCGAAGCCGTCATCAATCCAACCACCCCCTAGTTGTCGATGACCCCTAAATGGTCGCACCGTAAAGCCCACTGGGTAAGAAGGTTTAAATTTTGTGGCCGAATCTGGCACATACAGGTAGTAGGCACTTTTCAACCACGAAGTTTCATACCCCATCCGCTCAGGAGGTCCCTCAGCTCGATCCGCCGGGGTTGCATTAGTCAGTGTGAGTTGCTGGGTGACGCGGGCGCTGCCGTCAGCTTCCAAATTTACATTCACTAGGACATTGCGTTGTTGAAAAACGTCGACCTTGCTCGCATTGCCATTTTGTGTGTAGAGCGCAGACCAATCTCCCACGTGCGGGTCGGAAACCACACCGGCTGCATTGCTTTGCAGTGCTAGCTTTTCAAGAGCTGGGTCTTTCATAAACATTTGGAAATGTCGCCCGGGTGCTGTGCTTAAAATTGCTTGACCCGCGTTAATTAAGTCGCCACCGGAAAGAATCCGATCCAGCAGTTGATCAAGTAGTGCTTGATTTGCCTCTTGTCGAATCGCGGCATCTTTTTGACCAAAATCTTGATACGCGTCAATCAAGAGAATCTGACCGATTCGCTCACCGGTAACTTCACCGAATACTTCTGATTGAATCGGCCCCGTCGCATCGAGCACTGCGGCGATTGCAGTGAGGTCAAGGGTCACTACGCCATCAACTTCGGGGTAGCTCGGGCCATCCCACTTACCCGACCAGGCCGCCATCATTTCCTTGGCGCTGTAAAGGAAGTTGGGATGCGTATTGGCATTTACAAAAGGTTTGTTGCGAGGGTTTTTAGGAAAGAAAGGGTTTAACGCGGGACCAAACCAATTTACTTTGGCGTTGATCGGTGGGAACAATTGGGTACTGGTTTGACCTTTAATCGGAATGGATACACGCCCACTCTCAAACTCCACCATGACAAGTGAGAGTGGGGCTCCGCCGGAGGCTCGCATTTCCGCTTGATTCCCGATTGCAATCAGGTAGCGTTTGGTCCCGTTCGCACCCAAAGCCTCCGGTAAAGACGGGGTGATTTCATTAAGCGTATCCACGCCGGATGCAATGGGGATAACTTCACGTAGTGCACGGTCGCGAATCTGCGCCAATGGGTCAGAGAAAAATGTGGTGGCAACAATATTTTCTAAGTTCGCAGCAGCCCCGTCGATCTGTCCTTTTAGCTGTGCGCTTTGTGCTGGCAATGTTCCCAGCCGGACCAGATCGACTGCGCCATCGGAGAAAATTTTTGTGCTCCCAGATTTTCCGGAGAGATCGCCGTACAGGGTGATGAGATCGCCGGTCGCCATTGAGATGTTATGGGCCGCGCCTACGGACAAGCGCCAGTTTTGTACCGCGATATCAATCCCGGGAATGTGTTCAATGAGGGCAACCTGGGACGTGTCCACTGATTTAAGAATTATTTCCGTACTGCGATTCGCTTGCTCGAACTCTGCTTGCCCGGCTGCGTAGTCTCCACTAACGAGCCCGTCGGCCGCATTTGTTAGGTGGTTCTGTAGGCCGATCCCACTCCACGCCAATGCGCCTATGGAAGCAAGTAGGCCCATTTGTAGCCAGAAGACAAATCCACCCACGATCGCAACCAAGGCTGCTACCCCCCAGATCAGGGGTTTACGGGAAGACACCAGTTGAGTATATGCAATGTGTGGATCAGCTCCGGGTTGCTAGTACGCCCCACTGCCGGTGAGTACCACTTTGACGGTCCTGGCCACAATCACCAAGTCAAGGGCTGGGGACCAATGCTCGACGTAATTCAGATCCATCCGCATTCGCTCATCCCAGTCCACCGCCTTGCGCCCAGAAACCTGCCACAACCCGGTTAATCCTGGCTTGGTTAAGTGCCTACGGTGATCCTCATCACCAAAAAGTTGGATTTCGTCAAGTAATACCGGTCGGGGACCCACCAACGACATGCTGCCACTGATCACGTGGGTGATCTGCGGCATCTCGTCAATTGACCAACGTCGGAGGAACCTGCCAAATCCGGTGATGCGCGGGTCGTTTTTGTAGCGCTCGCTGATTCGTTCGTCCGGGACACCAATCACTTCTTCGCGTTTTTGATCGGATCCGACATACATGGTCCGGAACTTCACAATATTAATTACTTCACCACCACGACCAATGCGCTGATGTCGGTAAAAAATTGAGCCGCGACTGGAAAAAAATGTTCCCACTGCCGCAATCAACATAAATGGGGTGAACAGGAAAAAAAGCAGGACACCGAAAGAAATGTCCAGCGCGCGTTTAATAGCCCGCTTCGGTCCAGTGAGGTGTGGCTCGTCAAGGTGAATTAACGGTAGGTCCGCTTGCATGCGAATGGTGACGCGAGGTCCCACAAAGTCGCCGAGGGTTGGGGCCACCAATAAATCGATTCGAGGTCCTTCAAGTCGCCAAGAAAGGCGCTTAATGAGTTCCTGGCCTTGTGCCGGTGTCCCGGCAA
>CAJIYV010000037.1 GCA_905181745.1 uncultured Actinomycetes bacterium
ATGAGCTGCCGGATTTCCTCAATAACGTCAAGTACTTGCGAACGATTCAGAATGCATGACGCCGACAAAGGCATGGCTTTCGCCTCTTCCACCAAGACGGTGAGTTCATCGAGTCTTTCCTGAACGTCCACACTTGCTCCTGACATTTGAGGTCCTTACTGAAGTGTACTTCTCGAGCTCAATTATTGGGGTTAGCTCACATTGTGCTGGATAATTTTCCGTGGAGGCGTTCCAACACGGCTTCGGGTACCAGCCCGCCGACATCGCCACCGTGAGTGGCAACGTCCTTGACCAGACTCGAAGATAAATAGCTGTAGAGGGGATTTGTGGAGATAAAACAGGTCTCGACTTGGTTTAACCGATAATTCATCTGTGCCATTTGAAGTTCGTAATCAAAATCACTCACGGCCCGCAAGCCTTTAACAATGGCATTGACTTCATGGTCCTTGCAGTAGTCCACCAGCAGGCCGTAGAAGGAGTCCACGGTGACATTAGGTAAATGCGCGGTCGCTTCGATGAGCATCTCGATCCGCTCCTCAACCGTGAATAATGACTCTTTTATCTTATTGATCAGAACGGCCACGATCACTTGATCTGACATGAGAGATGCGCGCTCAAAAACGTCCAGGTGTCCCATGGTCACGGGGTCAAATGACCCCGGGCATACCGCAATGCGCATCTGCAATCCTCAACTAGTGGGTGATGACTCAACCTGACCGTACCAAAGTTTAGAGTCTCCGTACGCACGCTCCCACACATATGCCAAAAAGTGGGGTGCAACTGTGCCAAATGGTGAAGGAGAGCGGGTGTCCCGCTCACACACGAGCAGTGCCTCATCTAAGAGCACGCTGGCACTGATTTTCGCCAAAAACTGCCGCACTTCATCGTCAGAATGTGCATAAGGCGGGTCAAGAAAGACAATGTTTATCTGCGTTTTGGGAACCCACGAATACGCATCAGCCTTTACAGCCCGAACATCGAGGCCGCAATCGGCCACATTGCGCTCGATAGTTGCATGAGCTGAGGAATCATTCTCGACCAGGACCACCTCGGCAGCGCCACGACTCTTGGCCTCGAGCCCAATCGCACCCGAACCGGCGAATAAGTCGACAAAACTCACCTGTGACCATTGCAGATTCGATTGGGCAAGATGAGAATCAATGCTGGAAAATAATGCTTCCCGCATCCGATCAGAGCTTGGCCGCGTACCAATTTTGGGAACCTGAAGTTTTCGCCCGCGAGCTGACCCGGAGATGATTCGCATCAGGACTTTTCCAAGTACTCAGCACGCTGAATCTCAAAAATATCGATCGTCTCCATCACTTGGCCCCAAAGCTTGCTGGTAAATAACTCGTCAATTTCATGACGCACTTTATCAATGAAGTCCAGGTCCTCGATCACCTTAAGTAACCGCAATGAACTCAATGCCCCAGATTGATCTTGCCCCAGCACATCGCCTTCGCCTCGAATCTCAAGGTCCTTCTGGGAAAGTGCGAACCCATCACGCGAATCCCGTACGGCTTCGAGTCGATCAGTGGACGCAGCACTTTGCATACTTGCGTGAACCAGAATGCACACGCCCGGTTTAGACCCACGACCAATCCGCCCCCGCAACTGATGCAATTGAGAAATACCAAACCTTTCGGCGTTGAGTACGATAATCATGGTTGCAGCAGGAATGTCTACACCTACTTCGATCACGGTCGTCGCGATCAAAACATCAACTTTCGGCTCCGCGACGCCTTCGAACCGGCGCATGGCTTCGCGTTTGGCGTTCGAGTCCAAAGCCCCGTGCAGTTTTTCAAATGAAATTTGCGGATACCGTGCTGTCAACGAGTCATAAGTTTCTTCAACCGAAGCAAGTGGCTCACGACCTGATGATTTATCACTTTTTGGGTCCGTTTCCGACGGTGAGATACTCGGACACACCACAAAAACGCGATTTCCTGCAGCAACTTCTTCAGCCATGCGTTCCCACACCCGTTCTACAAGCCGGGGTTCACCGGAAGTGGGTACTAGAAAGGTCTGAATTTCTGCTCGCAAGGATGGGGACTCTACCAATGTCGAAACGTCCAGGTCACCAAAAACAGTCAGCGCCACGGTCCTTGGGATCGGGGTCGCCGTCATTACCAACAGGTGTGGCCGCAATTCGTCTTTGCCTTTTGTCAACATTGTCGCTCGCTGCTCAACCCCAAACCGATGTTGCTCATCGATCACAATCAGACCTAAGTCGAAGAACTGAACATTGTCCTCAAGGAGCGCATGAGTTCCGATAAGAACATCTACGTCTCCGCTTTGAGTATCTAGCAGGATTCTGCGACGATTTGGTACCGACATGGCACCGGTAAGGAGCTCAACGTGAATCGGCCGCGAGGTAACCCCCTTTAAGAACCTTCGCAAGGATTCACAGTGCTGAACTGCGAGCACCTCGGTGGGTGCGAGCAACGCAATTTGTCCACCAGATTCAATAACTGTGAGCATCGCTCGAATCGACACAATTGTTTTTCCGCTGCCCACATCTCCTTGCAGGAGCCTGGTCATGGGGACATCTTGTGCTAGGTCCGCAGCGATCTCCTCCCCCACCGCAATTTGACCCTGCGTTAAGTCAAATGGAAGTGAATTATCAAACTCGGGAGTCAGCGCGGAATCGCTCCCGCCTCGGGCGTGTGCGAGTGCGGACTTGGCGTTGCTCTTGCGCTGGCGCATCAGGGCTAAAAGGACAAATGCTTCTTCGTACTTTATCCGCTCAGTCGCTCTGCCAATTTCTTCATGATTCTTTGGCTGGTGGATCGCATGAAGTGATTCGAGTTTAGTCATGAAGCCGTGCTTGGCCACCAATTCCGTCGGAAGCGGGTCGGCCAACTGATTAGCTGAGGCGAGAACTACGTCAATGGCCGCTTGAATTTGCCATGAAGCAAGTGATTGGGAACTTGGATAGACCGGGATAATTTCCCCGGTGAATTCGGTGATTGCATCGATTTCCTCTGACACCCCGTTTCCAGTGTCGGTAAATAGCGCATACTGCGGATGGGCCAGCGTTCGTACTCCGCGAAATTCTGACACCGTCCCGGCAAACAAGCCGATTCGACCGACTTTTAATTCCCGCTCGCGCCATTTTTGGTTAAAGAAAGTGAGCTCCATAGATTCGACACCGTCAGAGACACTCACAACCAAGATGAACCCGCGCTTTTGTTGCATGCGACGAGAGTCAACCCCTTTAATGGTGGCCAAAATAGTTACCGGAACGCCCACTTCGACTTTGTCGAAGGGTGTCAAATTGCCTCGGTCAAGGTACCTACGTGGGTAATGGTTGACAAGCCCACCGGCAGTGGTGATTCCAAATGCCTTTTCCACACTTGCCGCACTTTTCCCGCCGATTAACTCCTTCAGGGTAGTCGTCAGAAAATTTTTTCTAACGCTCACGCTATTCGACTCCGAAAATAAACGGCCATAGCGGCTGCTCTCCTGAAACGAATTCACACTCAATCAGTGGGTATCCGGTCTTAATCCAGGCAAGTAGTGATTCGATGTGGACATCGCTGACTTCGGCACCCGTGACTATCGTCAGTAACTCGGCACCCGGCGCCAACATGCGTCTGAGCACGCTTCTACTTGACGCTACAAGATCGCTATCAATGGCACTAATTTCTCCGTCAATGAGGCCCAGGTAGTCACCCGTCTTGCATGCACCAGCCATGGTGAGCACGTCTCGGGTTGCTTGGGTGATTGCTCCATAGTGTGTTGCTCCCGCAGCCCGCGTCATGGCAACCACATCCTGATCAAAGTCCAAAGCAGGATCATGAATCGCGACTGCGGCTAGTGACTGCGTAATTGCACGACTAGGAATCACCGACACCCGATAGCCCATGTTCCGCAAGTAAGAAGCAGCAATATCAGCGACTGGATGCGTATCTCGATCCGCCGGAAGGATCACGACCTCCTTGGCTTCATTTCCACTGATTGCGGAAATGATCTCAGCGGCAGATGGCTGCTGCCGTGCAGGCGTGGCAATGCATATCACGCCTAATGATTCCAATAATCGACGAATGCCTTCGCCGTGAGTGACCGCAAGCAAAATTCGAGACCGCCGTGTCTGGGCTTGTGCACGCTCTTGCGAAATTGAGTGGAGTTCTAGTTGAACAACGGAAACCTGCCTCACCACCCCTCGCTCCAAACCCGCATTAATGCAATCAGAAACTCGATTCAACGCAGAGTGGACGTGCACCTTCCACAAAGAATCGATTCCGGCGATCATCACGCTCGTACCCACGCCTTCCAGAGCCTCTTGTAATGGAGCCTTATCAGCCGCTTCAAAGTCGAACATGACCTCGCATTCGACAGCAGTGCTATCGAATTCGTGCGGCACCGCCACCGGGGCAAACTCACCCAGTGGCTGCAGAGCGTGTTCGACTCGCCGTGGCGTCTCACCCGTCAGGACCGTAACCAGTGCGTCCAGAACCACGACCAGTCCCCGACCTCCAGCGTCAACTACCCCTGCGTCGCGTAAGACTGCCAACAATTCCGGGGTGTGCAGTAGCGAGGTATATGCCGCATCCGCCGCCGCGCTGGCCACCTTCGCCAAGTCTTCCCCCTGAGCTGTGACGCGCGAAGCTTCTTGGGCCGCTCGTGCGGCAACCGTAAGGATTGTTCCTTCCAAGGGAACCGCTACCGCTTGATATGCACCTCGAGCACCGTGGGACAGCGCCTGAGCGAAATTTTCCGGACTCGTCGCGAGCTCTGACATGAGGTCGCGCAATAAAGCTGAGAAAATCACACCTGAATTTCCTCGGGCGCCCAAGATCGCGGCCTTACCCACCCAGTGGGCCGCTTGGGCCAGATCATCGGCTGGCTCACTCAACGCCGTGCAGGCAGCCTCCACCGTGAGATACAAATTTGTGCCGGTGTCACCATCGGGGACCGGGAACACATTCAGAGCATCGATTTCAGCACGAGCCACCCGTAATGCACCCTGCGCTTGGATCAGCCACGAGTGCAATATGGGCAGGGTCATTTCAGTGA
>CAJIYV010000038.1 GCA_905181745.1 uncultured Actinomycetes bacterium
CGGAGAATCTGTCGCCGAAGATGTTCGTCGGCTCATCGGTCAACCGTGGGATGAAGAGCTGGAAGTTTTTCGGATGGCCCATGAAGACGCCAAGATTCGAGTTCTGCACCACGTTTCGTAACGGAAAAAGGGTTACAGCGGAATATTGCCGTGGTTACCGCGGGCACCCGGAGTGTCCAGGAGCACCTCGGCGACAGCTCGCCTGGTGAGAGTCGGGTCGACAACTCGGTCAACCACTCCCAAGTCCACTGCCCGTTTAATCCCTCCTGAGATTACTTCGTGCTCCGCAGCAAGTTCTAGCTCCACCTGCTCTCGACTGTCTTCGGGAACTTCCGCCAGACGACGGCGATGCAAAATGCGGATGGCAGCCACTGAGCCCATGACCGCCACCTCGGCGTCTGGCCAGGCGAACACCTTTGTGGCGCCCAAGGAGGCCGAGTTCATGGCAATAAATGCCCCGCCGTAGGCCTTTCGGGTAACAACCGTGACCCGCGGGGTCACGCATTCGGCAAAAGCGTGCAAAAGCTTGGCTCCGCGGCGGACAACGCCTTCCCATTCTTGCCCCACGCCCGGGAGGTACCCGGGGACGTCAACGAGCACAACCAACGGGACCCCGAAGGCGTCACACATCCGAACAAAGCGCGAGGCTTTTTCTGCGCTGGAGGAGTCGAGGCAGCCGCCCAGGCGCAAAGGATTGTTGGCGACCACACCGATTGTGCGTCCTCCCAAGCGGCCAAGACCGACAACAATATTTGGTGACCACTTAGCATGTAGCTCAACGAATGAGTCCAAGTCAACGAAGCCCTCAACAATTGGGTGTACGTCGTAGGCACGGCGGGAAGATTCAGGGAGAAGGGCGCCGAGATCGCGATCGGCGACGCTACTCAAATCCAGGGACCCTTGATGGCCGAGCAACTTGACGAGTCGGATTCCCTTTTCCATCGCTTCTTGCTCTGTGTCGGTCGTGATATGGACCACGCCACTACGACGGCCATGGGGTTCGGGTCCACCAAGGCGATCCATGTCCACATCTTCACCGGTAACCGAGCGAACTACTTCAGGTCCGGTCACAAAGATTCGGCCGGCTGGCCCAAGAACAACGATGTCGGTCAGCGCCGGTCCGTAAGCCGCTCCACCTGCTGCGGGTCCAAGGACAACGGAGATCTGGGGAACTTTGCCACTTGCCCGGGTCATTGAAAGAAAAACCCGCCCCACGCTATCAAGACTGGCGACACCTTCCCGCAGTCGTGCACCACCGGAATGCCAAATTCCAACGATCGGGGAAGAGTCGGCCAGGGCGCGGTCGTAGGCGGTAACAATTGCCCGGCAACCAACGGACCCCATTGCCCCACCTTGAACAGTGGGGTCGGTGCAGAAAGCAACGCAGTGAACTCCACCCGCGGTGCCTAGGGCCGCGAGCACACCACTGTCGTCAATCGGGGTGATGGCGGTGAATTCACCGCCATCAAAAAAGTTAGCGAGACGCACCAGTGGCGAACGGGGATCTAATTCTGCTGGTGCTTCGGTCATGTCAGACACTCCTGAAAATTACAGCTACGTCGTGGCCACCAAAACCGAATGAATTATTGATGGCGGCGATATCACCTTGTGGCAGGTCAACGGGACCGTTGTTGCCCACATTGAGATCGATTTCGGGATCAATATTGTCCAGATTCGCGGTCGGCGGGGCTTTTCGATCCCGAAGGGCAAGGATGCTGTAGATCGACTCAATTGCGCCCGCGCCACCAAGGAGGTGACCCGTCATGGATTTGGTGCCGGCAACATAAATGTTGTCCGCCGCGCTCCCCAGTGCCAGTCTGATGGCGGTTGCCTCAGCGATATCGCCTTGCGGGGTTGAGGTGGCGTGGGCATTCACGTGCACAATGTCGGCTGGTGTGAGGTGCGCTTCCTTAAGCGCCTCGGTGATCGCTCGAGCAGCGCCAGCACCTTCAGGATCAGGCTGGGCAATATGGTGTCCGTCGCTGGTGAGACCGGCACCGGCGTAGCGTCCAAGGATCGTTGCGCCACGTGCAGTTGCATGTTCCTCAGATTCCAAGATGACGACTCCAGCGCCCTCACCCATGACGAAACCGTCCCGGTCAATGTCGTAGGGGCGCGAGGATGCTTGCGGGTCATCATTCCTGGTGGAGAGTGCCCTCATTTGAGCAAAGCCCGCCATGGTGACCGGGTGAATTGCGGCTTCGGTTCCCCCAGCAATCACGATGTCAGCTCGACCGGTCTGAATCATCCGGGCGGCATATGAGATGGCTTCGGCACCAGAAGAACAAGCGCTCACGGGTGTGTGAACTCCGGCGCGGGCACCGAATTCAAGACCAACAATTGCTGCGGGACCGTTGGGCATAATCATGGTGACCATGTGGGGCGAGATTTTAGAGGGGCCGCGTTCTAAGAGAGTGTCGTAGGCAGCCATGAGCGAAGTAATACCGCCGACCCCGGTCGCGATCACGGTGCCCAGTCGTTCAAGGTCCACGGTTGGCGAGCCGGCATCTTCCCATGCTTCCCGTGCGGCAATCAGCGCTGATTGCTGGGACCGATCCATTCGACGTGTTTCGTGTTTTTCCAAAACAGTACCTGGCTCAACCGCCAAAAGCCCGGCAATTTTTGCGGGCTGATCGGCAACCCATGTCTGATTAATCACGCTGATTCCCGGTCGTCCGGCGAGGATTGCTTCCCAGTTAGATTCGACGTCGCCACCCACCGGCGTGGTCATCCCCATGCCGGTTACTACAACTTCGCTGGACATGTACTCCTCCAAATGTGTGCGGTTTTTCGTGTGTGAGCGGGTGCCAGTCCCATCAAGCCCTCTCTCGTTAATGAGACTGGCCACACCACGTGCTTGATCCGAACTACTGACTTCTAAGAGCTGGTTTTAGGAGTTGGCTTCGATGTAGGTAACTGCGTCGCCGACGGTAACAAGATCTTTTGCAGCGGCGTCAGGGATCTTTACTCCCCACTTGTCCTCGGCTGCCATAACAACCTCAACCATCGAGAGTGAATCAACATCGAGGTCGTTAACAAATGACTTTTCCATCGTGATTTGCTCGACCGGAACACCGGCAACTTCGTTGACAATTACTGCCAGACCGCTTAATACTTCTTCTTGGCTCATTTGGTGCCTTTCATCTTGGTGTGTTGTTATCCCGCACTACTATTCTGCGGAAACTTAAGGGAGCGTAACAACCTGCGCGGCGTGGACCAGACCTGAGCCAAACCCAATGAGTAGCGCGGTGTCACCTGGTTTGGCTTCACCACTTTGCAGCATTGCATCCATGGCGAGGGGAATCGAGGCGGCGGAAGTATTACCCGACGTCACGATGTCGCGGGCAATCTTAACTCTCTCGGGCAGGTCCAGGGCCCGGACCAGGGCGTCGGTGATTCGGTTATTCGCCTGGTGGGGGATGAACACGTCAAGGTCGGCTGCGGTGATGCCGGCAATGTCGAGTGCTTCCTTGGTCGTTTTTGGCATTTCTCCCACGGCCCAGCGGAAAACTTGCTGACCGGCCATGACGGCGGTGGGGTAGTCCGGGAAGATGCCGTTACGAAAATCATTTAATGATGCGGTCATGGTGATGGCGTCTTTCTGGCTGCCGTCGCCTCCCCACACGATCGGGCCAATTCCGGGGGTGTCGGCGGGGCCAATCACGACGGCGCCGGCACCGTCAGCAAAAATAAATGAGGTTCCACGATCGTGTTTATTGACAACGTCGGTGAGACGCTCAACGCCAATCACGAGAATGTATTTGGCGCTGCCCCCGCGAATAATGTCTGCGGCCATGCCCACGCCGTAGCAAAACCCGGCGCAGGCCGCTGCAAAGTCAAATGCGGGTGCACCGCGAGCGCCGATGAGTTCGCCGACTTCGACGGACGCGGAAGGGAACGCATACGGGTGCGAGACGGTACCCACCATGATCAAACCAATTTCGCTTGGCGCAATCTTAGC
>CAJIYV010000039.1 GCA_905181745.1 uncultured Actinomycetes bacterium
GTCGCCCAACTCAATTACGCCATGCGCTCGTCTAATTACGGGGACACAAAAGTTGTATTCGGGGTAGGCGCGTTGGGCAAACGAATCAATCATGTGGTGGTTGTCAATCTGAACCCCTGTGGATGGCGAGATGCAATCCACAGGCAATTTCGATATAAGTAGATTTACCCGATGCTGTCTCGTATCACCTGTGCAATGACGCGAGCAGTTGTTTCAAGTTCGCGAGTATGGACATATTCGTCAGGTGCGTGAGCGATCGAAACATCTCCCGGTCCGTACTGCAGGGTGGGAATACCCGCCAGACCCGTAAGCAGCCGTAAATCTGAACCGTAGGGAGCTCCGTATTCCTCAAGTGGCGCGCCAACAACCAGTAAGTGCGCCTTCTGGAGATTTTTGATCAGGTCTGAGTGTGGTTCAGTTTGCCCCGATGCGAATTGACCACCCCACCACTCAATTTCCACCGGGTTTTCGGCAAGCCATAGGTCCCTTGCACAGGCGTCTCGAATGCATTCTTCAAATATTGATCGGGCAGATTCGATGTCCTCTCCGAGAGCAACTCCGAATCGGCCCTCGGCTACGAGCAAGTCTGGAACCGTTGATGCCCAGTCGCCACTGTGCACTGTTCCAATTGAAATGGGATAGGCGACTGGCCATCGCCGCATTCGTGAATCGACATCTACATTGCGGCGTGCTTCGAGAATCTCGAGTGCCTGGTAAATCGGATAAAATTTTTCGATCGCGCTGACACCTTCGGTTCGGCGCGAAGCGTGGATAGCAGCACCGTGAACGAGTAAACGAAATGTCAACGCTCCACCGTTGGCTGAGATAGCGGCCAGTGAAGTGGGCTCGGGGATGATCGCCCCCGCGACTTGGTGTTCGGTAAGGCTATAAAACTGCGGCAAGCCCTCGGTGATCAATGAATAAGTGCCAAGACCACCGTCTTCTTCGCCGATCACGGGAGCAAAGAGCAGATCTCCTTTTGGAGCGAAACCACTTGCACGCAAGAATTTTACTGCTGCCCAAGCCGCAATCAGACCACCTTTCATATCGCAGGCTCCGCGGGCCATGATCACTTTTTCACCGTCAACGGTGGTCGGGCGGGGGGTAAAAGGATCTGCGCTCCACGCGCGCACATCACCGGGAGGGACTACATCTGTATGCCCATTAATCAGAAGGGCGGGTGCGCCACCGGAGCCACGCCAAATACCGAGAACGCCCAGCCCTTGTTCGCGCAACACTTCTTGACCGGGAAATTGTGGGTCAGCGGTGATGGTTTCGAGGTCCATCTCCCAGGTGCTCACTTCCAAGCCTGCAGAGCGCATGAGCGTGGCCATGAACTCTTGAGCGTCCTGCTCGCCGGTCGTGCCCCCTGTTGACGCGATGGAAAGCAAAGTGGCCAGTTCCTCGTACATGGCGCTTGCGGAGCACAGATCCTGCGCGGAAGTAGGCATGGAGGAATTGTGCCGGCCGGCAGGGCTGGGCGTGCGTAGGAGGGTCATTTTAGGTAAATGTCCGTTTTGTCGGATAAATTGCGGTGTTTTTCGCCGCCACGCCGAATTCTGCCTGTGCGTAGCGCATGAGGGGGACCTTTTCTGCCCTATGGTGGAGTCGGCCCTAGGGCCACGAGGGTGGCGCCCGCCACCACCGCTGCGGCGGAGATTGTCAACAGGAGGACCCATGGCCGAGGAAAGCTATACCGGCGAGGCATATTGCGTTAAGTGCAAAGCCAAGCGTGAATTCACCGGACACGTGGAAGAAACCAATGGTCGCCGGTTCGCGAAGGGCATCTGCCCGACGTGCGGCACCAAAGTAACGCGCATTTTGGGCAAAGCCTAAATACCGCGTTTTATCTCAGTAACTCTTTAAAGGGGCGGCCCAGCAGGGTTGCCCCTTTAAATTCGTCTAATTCACCCGCTGAGCGTGGTGCCAGATTTCGCACAGGGTGAACTACTTGTTGGCCAACCGAGGCAGCCAATGCAGCAACGCTGTATTACCGTAAAGCCATGTCACAATTCCCGTTCGGCTTTGGAGCGTCAGATAGTGGTGATTCTGGTGGCTTCGACATGAACAACCTTGGAGCCATGTTCACCCAGTTCGGTCAAATGTTGCAACAGTCTCAAAATGAAGGACCGCTTCCGTGGTCCACGGTTATGCAAGTGGCGCGATCGGTACTCGGCACTGATCCAAGTGTGACAGATGCGTCGGTGCGGGCAGTCGAAAGCGCGATGGAATTGGCTGATCTGTGGCTCAATGAAAGTGTGACTTTTCCGGCAAGTAGCACGGTGGTGAAAGTGTGGTCACGTAGTGAGTGGCTTGTTGAAACGGCTGATGTGTGGCAGAAAATTATTTTGCCTATCGCCACGACAATGTCGCAAAGAATGGAAACAATGCTGCCGGGGCTCGCGGACAATGAGGATCTCAATGGGCTCGAAGATCAGTTGCCCGAGGAGCTTAAGGCAATGTTGCCTGACGGCTTGACACCTGAATTGATGGCAATGCTTAAGCCGATGCTGGGCATGGTCACACAGCTCGGCGCCACCGCATTTGCCTACCAACTTGGACAGGCCCTGTCGGCGCTGGCGAAAGAGGTGGTTTCCTCAACTGATGTCGGGATTCCCTTGGCCCCTGCGGGAACCAGGGCATTGATCCCATTGAACATCTCAGAGTTTGCACAAGGGCTCGGTATTGAAGAGCGCGATCTTTTTCTTTTCTTCGCGCTACGCGAGAGCGCGCACCAGCGACTATTTGATCACGCTTCTTGGCTTCGTCCACGTTTGATGTCAGCGGTTGAGGAGTATGCGCGCTACATGGATGTTGACGTAGCATCTCTGGGGGAAAAGTTTGAAGGATTTGATCTGACCAGCCCGGAAGCGTTGCAGCAAGTCATGGCATCAGGCGTGATGGAGCCGCAAGACACTGCTGAGCAGCGTCAGGCGGTTATTCGCCTAGAAACACTGCTCGCATTAATCGAAGGCTGGGTCGACGAAGTTGTGACTCAGGCCGCGGGCGATCGCCTCGCAAGCCTTGGGCAATTGCGGGAAACCATGGGTCGTCGTCGGGCAACAGGCGGCCCGGCAGAAACTAGTTTCAGCACATTGGTAGGCATGAAGTTGCGGCCAAAACTTTTCCGTGAGGCCAATACAATTTTTGCTGCGGTTCGGGCAAAGTCCGGTGTCCAGGCACGAGATGCCCTGTGGAACCACCCCGATTTGTTGCCAAACGCTGAAGCGCTAGCCGATCCGCTGGGTTTTGTGCAGGAGGTTGCGGGCGGTTCCGCATTTGACGACATCTCCATGAGCGATTTCGAGAAGGACGAGGACCAAGGCTAAATGCGTGATCCTGCTCGGGTCGAGCAATTTGCCGGAGAACTCGACGGCTGGACCGTCTCTCCAAGTGGGGGGCAGCGCGCCCTACATGATCAGTACCGGGAGTTCCTCAAGGGCGAGCCTAGCTCGTTATCTCGGGAGCGAGAGCAGGGACATTTCACCGCGAGCGCATTAATGGTTGACCCACTGCGCGCCAGCGTCTTGCTCGTAATGCACCCTCGGGTAAAGCGCTGGTTACAAATGGGCGGACACATTGAACCGGGGGATATGAGTTTTCGCGATGCGGCCTTGCGCGAATGTATTGAGGAAAGCGGTTATCGCGAGATTGAGGTGGAATCAACGCCAGCCCGATTTGATCGACATGATGTTCCCTGTAAATCGGCCAGGGGTGAAGTCGTCCAATGTGTGCACTGGGATGTTCAGTTCCTGGCAGTCGTTGATTCCCAATCGCAATGCATTCTGACCGAGGATGCACCGACACGGTGGTGGGATCTGGAGTCCGCCATGCCCGAGCTTGATTACAGTGTGAAGCAACTCATTGACACTGCTCGACAAGCTTTCCGACTGTGATGTTGACTTACGCACAGGCTGTCCACAGTTTCTCGATTACATCGTGCCGGAAATGGACAAGTTATCCCCAACTTGTTACCTGCGTGATTCATCACACCTAGGTCTTGGGCGGCCGCTCTGAACCAAGGGCGGGATCGGGTAGAGTGAGGTGTGCGCTGAAAATTTAGGCGCAGTTGATAGTGGGAACGAAAGGGTGAGCAAAGAGCGTGGGCACATTGCTTTGGTGGCTAATCCCTTTGGCAGCGGTGCTTCTTGGCGTTGCTGTGAGTGCGATTGTCAATTACTACCGTAGAGAGACAGAAGACCATGATTTGGGTCAGTATGCATCTATGCGAGAAGCAATGAACAAGCCACATGGACAGCGTGGCCCTCGCTCGCCGCGGCGATAACTGACCCGGATAACTGTCACGAGTACCATAGCCCAGTGAAGGAACCATTGCCGATCGGTAAAGAGTCTGTCGTTTCCCGGGAAAAATGGGGAAGTCGCACCATTACTCTCCTTGTGAGCGTGGCTGTGACATTGAGTATTTTGGGAATCGCTTTCTTCTTGCCCGTCCCGTTTATTAAACTTGCTCCGGGCCCGACCTTCAATGTGATTGGTGAAGTCGACGGTAGTCCAGTCATTCAAATTTCGGGCACCGAAACCTTCCCGACCAGCGGAGATTTGGACATGACCACGGTTCGGGAATCTGGAGGGCCCCGGGGCGGCCTGACTTTCGTGGACGCCATTGGCTCCTGGTTTGATGCTTCTGATGCTCTAGTTCCGCGTGAGATGGTGTATCCCGATGACGTGAGCGGCGAGGATGTTAAAGCAAGAAATGCGGCGCTTTTTAGTACATCAGAATCAAACTCGGTGGCGGCGGCCCTCAACTACCTCGACTTACCGGTCCAGACGAGAGTCGTAGCAACCGCGGTGATCGTGGGTGCGCCAGCTGACGAAGTATTCCTTCCCAGAGATGAAATTCTGTCAATAAACGCAGCGGAAGTGACTTCCCCGAGCGATGTTGTTGAGGCGGTGCAAGGCTCGCCGGTGGGAACTGAATTTACGATCGAGATTCGCAGAATGTCCGAAGATAAAACTGTGACCGTGGTCTCTGGCGAGAACCCAGACGCACCGGATAGGCCTTATTTCGGGATTTCTGTGGGCAAACTCTATTCGGCCGAATTCGATATCAATTTCACGCTCAGCGACGTGGGCGGCCCTAGTGCCGGTCTGATGTTTGCCACTGGGATCGTCGACAAACTCACTCCTGCTGACTTAACCGGTGGCGGCCACGTAGCTGGCACAGGCACCATCACTCCCGAGGGTGAAGTTGGGCCGATCGGCGGGATTCGCCAGAAGCTCGCCGGTGCTCGTTCTGCTGGGGCGGAGCTGTTTCTCATGCCCGAGCAGCACTGCGCGGAGGCCCAGGGGCATATTCCCGATGGACTCACGGTCACCCCGGTGACCTCACTTACCGATGCTCTGAAGGAGTTGGGTCACTGGGTGGCTGGAATCGCGGTTACTTCATGCCCCGCTACGCCGTAGTGCGACTGTTTTAGGTGTGACGTAGGTTAAGGGGGTGAGCACCGTAAATTCGATGAGTCCTGACCTTGAACGAAAGCGCCCCGGGGGAGTATTGCTTCCCACTTTACTGATTTTGGTTGGCGTTGTAGTTGCCTTCGTGATCTTTACCGGGTTCTACACCGAGTTCATGTGGTTTGACTCGGTTGAGAAGACCCAGGTCTTCACAATTTCTCTAGTCACTCGCGCCATCATGTTTGGAATCATGTTTGCAATCATGTTCGTGGTGTCTTCACTGGCACTGTTCATTGCATTTCGTACGCGGCCTTCTTACGTGGGAGCAACACCAGAACAAGCAAGTCTTGAGCGCTATCGGGTTGCCATTGAGCCCTACCGCAAGTGGATTGCAGTGGCGATTGTCTTCGTTCTCTCGTTCTTTGCGGGCCTTGCTGGCTCAGGTGAATATGGCACGTTTTTGCTGTGGCAGAATTCAACCCTTTTTGGTCAGGTTGATCCGCAATTCGCTCGGGATCTTTCTTTTTACACATTCGAGTTACCGTTCTTTCGTTTTATTTTGGGCTACGGTTTCGCTCTTGTCATTCTGTCTCTCATGATCGTGACAGCGGTCCAGTACCTGTATGGCGGATTGCGACTTCAACCCAAAGGTGAGCGGGCAACTCGGGCAGCGCAAGCGCAGCTCTCAGCATTGTTGGCAGTCTTCCTCCTACTCAAAGCAGTGGCTTACTACTTAGACCGCTTTGGATTAGTTACCAAGAGTGAAGAACTCGTGAGCGGTTTCACCGGACTGAAATACACGGACGTCTTCGCGGTGATGCCAGCATTAAACATATTGATTTTCGTAGCAGTTTTAGTGGCGGCTTTGTTCATCTTCAATATTTTCCGCAGGCACTGGATGATTCCAACAATTGGCCTGGGCCTGTTGGTTTTCACATCGGTGGTCATTGGCGGCATTTACCCCCTGATTGTGCAGCAATTCCAGGTGAGTCCAAGTGAATTGGTCCGAGAGGAACCGTACATTCAGCGAAACATTGAGGCTACGCGGGACGCCTACGGAATCGCGGACGCAGAAATCCAAGATTATGCGGGCTCAGTGTCGCCTCCGACGCGAGAGACCCTCAACGCGAGTGCGGGAACGTTGAGCAATATTCGTTTGCTTGATCCCGCTGTGGTTTCGCCGACTTATAACCAGCTTCAGCAAATCCGTGGCTATTACGCCTTTAACAACACCCTTGATGTCGATCGCTATGACCTGCCGGAAGGTCGCCGAGGTGCAGTGGTTGCGCTGAGAGAAATCAACCTGGCGGGAATCCCTGAGGGACAGCGAAACTGGACCAATGATCGGGCCGTGTATACACACGGTTACGGTTTTGTGAGCGCTTACGACAACACCGGATTAAATAACGGTACCCCTGACTTTTTTGCATATGACATTCCGCCCGTGGGCGAACTCGAAGTCACCCAGCCCCGGGTGTATTTCGGTGAGTTGAGCCCGCAGTTTTCAATTGTTGGCGCGCCCGAGGGAACGCCGTCGGTCGAACTTGACTACCCCGATGATGCAAATCCCACGGGTCAGGCCACAAATACATACAGTGGTGACGGCGGAGTCCCGATGGGTTCGCTCTTTGGAAAACTGCTATTTGCAACCAAATTCCAAGACACAAATATTTTGCTCTCAGATTTGGTTAATGAGGATTCTCAAATCATGTGGGACCGCACGCCGCTCACTCGCGTTGAGAAGGTGGCCCCGTGGTTGACACTGGACCAAGATCCATATCCCGTGGTGGCCGACGGCCGGATTCAGTGGGTTGTGGACGGTTACACGTTGTCTAATCAATATCCATATTCATCTCGAGTATCACTCTCTGACGCAACTAGTGACTCAATCAGTAATCGGGCTGGGCAATCAGGATTACTTCCACGTGATCAGATCAACTACATGCGCAACTCGGTGAAAGCCGTTGTCGACGCCTATGAAGGAACTGTCAAGCTGTACGCATGGGATGAATCGGATCCGGTGCTACAAACTTGGATGAAAGCTTTCCCTGATGTCGTGGAGCCAAAAAGTGAAATATCTGACGACATTTTGGCTCATGTGAGGTACCCGCAAGATATATTTAAGGTTCAACGAAACATCATGTCCCGTTATCACGTGACGGACGCGGTTACTTTCTACAACGGTACGGATGTGTGGATCGTGCCATTTGATCCAACGGTTACCCCAGCTCAAGTTTTCCAACCTCCTTACTATTTAACCCTACAAATGCCAGGTGATAGCGATACGGCTTTCTCGCTGACAACTACGTTTGCGCCGCAGCGGCGACAAACCTTGGCGGCGTTTATGGCAGTTAACTCGGATCCAGGGCAGAACTATGGGAAAATCCAAGTGCTTCAATTGCCGAGTAATACAACGATTCCCGGGCCTCAGCAGGTCCAGAACAACTTCGAATCAGACCCAACAGTGAGTTCGCAACTCTCGCTCCTGCGCCGTGGTGGTTCCGAAGTTGAACTTGGCAACTTGCTATCACTGCCATTCAATGACGGGTTGCTCTATGTTGAGCCGGTCTACATTCGGGCGGCCGCCGACGGTTACCCACTGTTACGCAAGGTTCTTGCAGGGTACGGCGCGAACGTTGCGCTAGAAGACAACTTAGCGGCTGCACTCGCAAAGGTTTTGAATACGAATCCGGATGCTATTCCTGAGACGATTCCCAATATTGACCTGGATGGTGGGTCAGCTCTTCCCGACACCACCGATCCTGATAACCCGGTTACGCCAGTGCCCACGCCGGCAGATCCAGTTGAACAGTTGACGGCGGCGCTCGAGGACGCGGAGCGGGCTTTCGCTGATGGTGAGGCAGCGCTCGCCAACGCAGACTTCGCGGCTTATGGTGAAGCCCAAGATCGACTCATGGCAGCCATTTCCCGGATAGCCGCGGCTGAAGCGATCCTCAATCCCCAGCCAACCGAGGTTGAACCACCGGAGGATCCTGAAGTGGTTGTCGATGACGGAACCAGCGCGTAGTCGAAAATCCCATGAGTCTGGCTGATCACTGGAATGATCGGTATGAAAACAATCCAGCATCCAAGCTCAGTTGGTTTCAAGAGAGTTCGCCTGAAGTTGAATTCATAACATTCAATGTGGGCAAGGCAACCCCGGTGATAGATATTGGTGGTGGCCTTTCCCCGCTTGTTCACCAACTCATCGATGAGGAATTCACCGACCTTACGGTCGTCGATGTCAGTGAATTTGCATTAGAGCAGGGGCAAAGAAAGGCTGAAGGCCGTCAAGTCGAGTGGATCCAATCGGATCTTCGTGACTGGACGCCCACGAGAATGTATGGCCTTTGGCATGATCGGGCGGTTTTTCATTTCCTCACAGATAAGGAAGAGCAGGAGCGATATTTATTAATGGCTGCTGACGCACTTGTGCCTAGCGGCTATTTGATCCTAGGAACCTTCTCTGAGAACGGCCCGCAATCATGCTCTGGATTGCCCGTTGCGCGGCACAGCGTTGCCGAGTTAACCGCGGCGCTAGCCGGGGACTTCACAGTAATTGACTCCCACATTCAGGAGCATGTAACTCCTAGCGGTGGCGTTCAAGAGTTCGCGTGGATGTACGCCGTGCGCAACTAGGCTTACCCACCAACGAGTGACTGTGAGCACTGACGTATAGTTCACCAAGATAAAACATAGCGCGGGGTGGAGCAGCTCGGTAGCTCGCTGGGCTCATAACCCAGAGGTCACAGGTTCAAATCCTGTCCCCGCTACGAAGATGAGGCGTCGAGAGTCTAGTAGTACCTAGACCCTCGACGCTTTTGCTTTTTCTGGATGCTGTGGATCCACATTAAACATCTCAGATCGCCTTGGATAGCAAAAATATAGATTTTCTGACACAAAGAGATGTGATAATTGGAGTTTTCGTGTGGGAGAATTTGTCTTTCGGGGAACATCGCCCATTGTTGTGAACTCGAGTTTGTGCTGGTTCGCGATGGTGGTGAAGACGATGGGACGAACCGAAAACCAATCTGCACTGTGACGCGGATTCATGTTGACGGTTGTTCACTGACATGAAATATTTAGATTGCGCGTTCACAGGTGCATGCGAGCAAAATCAAAACGAGCCTGCCACGCTTTTTGAGCGATTGAGGTTTTAGGTGCGAAGTAGTCAAATCCGTGCGGTGCGCCATTCCACATGTGCGCATCGACGGGTACGCCAGCCGCGATGAGCGTTTTTGCATAGGCGGTGTCTTCATCGAGAAAAATATCTTTTGTTCCCATGTCGATGTAGGTAGGTGGTAGGCCTTTTAGGTCTTGTGCGCGCGCGGGCGCCGCGTAAATCGGCGGATTGCTATTCGCGGGCTGATCTTGTAGGTAGGCTTTCCAGGCGAAAGAGTTATAAAGGAAGCCCCAGGTGATGAAGGGGCCAGTGAAACGTGAGTCTGGACCAAGATTTCGATCATCGAGCATCGGATAAATTAAGATTTGTGCGCAAATGTCGATCTTGGTGGTGTCGCGATTTCGCAGGACCGCCGCTGCAGCAAGTCCACCGCCGGCGCTGTCCCCGGCAATAATAATTTTGCTGGCGCCGAACTTATCTAGATTCCCTGACAGCCATGTCAGTCCAGACATTACGTCGTCTAGTGGCGCAGGGTACGGATGCTCAGGGGAGAGTCGATAGTCCACGCAAACGACGACACTGCCGGTATTAGCTGCCCAATGCGCGCAGCGTGCTTCGTAATCTTCCACCGTGCAAAGAATGTAACCGCCACCGTGGACGTAGTAAATGATGCTGTCCGTGGATATTTCGCCAGGAGTGTAGGTCCGCAGACGCAGTTGGCCAGCCGACGTACTAATGAACTGGTCGGTGAAAGTGACGTCCGGTGACACACCGAATTGCCGAGTCAGATATTCGTTAAGAACCTTTGACTGTGTGCGAAGTGCATTGATTTCCAGCGGGTTCGGAGTGGGGCTCTTGCGCAGGGCGGGTAGTTGACGCAGAAGTGCCAGAGCAACACTGGAGTTGACTCCCTGGATGAGCATACGATCATTATGGCAGAAAGAGCGGTCAGTCGTGGTTGGTCAGTAACCCATGTTAAAAATTTCGCATCTACTTTCGCTATACATGGCTTAGCATCGTCAATTTTGGGTTAGCACAAGGGCTGTCTTGCTTTTACTTCGCAAGAAGATCGAATACTTTGTGGATCCCCTCGTTAGCGGCATCAATATTGTGTGTTGCAATTGTGGGGACCCAATTTGGTCCGGCATCTGCCGCAGACCTCGACACAGACAACAGTTCATCTGCAGCCGTCGCGGTCCCGGTCACAATTAATGTTCACATTCGCACAATTGACACTCCAGGAACGAGTGGTCAAAGCGGGACCGTGGAAATTCGAGTCGGAAAATCTGCGCCGTTTGCGGTCATGCTAGACACCGGATCAGTAGGGCTGCGAGTCTTTCCCGGTGCGTGGGAAAGGAAGCAGGGATCAGTTACGTTGGGTTCGAAAGAGTTCGCTATTTCATTTGCTGGCCAGAAAGTAATGGAACGGCGTGTACGGTCGGGCGGTGACGGCAGAGTCTTGATTCACTCTGTGACTCATCCGGACGTTTAGCGGCCGACAAGCGTCATCCAGATATGCGGTGCTTATGCGAGTGAATGCAACACCAGTATTTTTAGTCGGTCAATGTAAGGCGCTTGGCTACCTATTGGCTAAGATGGTGGGGTGTGGGGAGGCCTCCCCGAGTCGTTGGCCAGAATGCCTACGGCGCGCATTTCGTGAAATAAACGAAAAATACTCGAAGAGCCATTTGGATCTCTAACCAGCCTGGGAAGGCATTAATGAACAGCCTGCGCAATGCGCTGAATAATGGAGTTGTTATCGCCGACGGCGCCATGGGCACGATGCTCCAAGACGCGGATCTGTCGCTAGACGACTTTCAAGGTCATGAGGGGTGCAACGAAATCCTCAACGTTACCAGGCCGGAAGTCGTGGCTGCCGTTCACAGGGAGTATTTCGAGGCAGGATCAGATGCGGTTGAAACCAATACTTTTGGCTGCAATTGGGCAAATCTCGCTGAGTACGGAATTGAAGACCGTATTTACGAACTAGCTCAGGCTGGAGCGCAGATTGCCCGTCAGGTCGCTGATGAATATCCAACCGCCGCAGGCGAGGGACCAAAGTTTGTTCTTGGATCCCTGGGTCCCGGAACGAAACTGCCATCGCTTTTGCACACTTCTTATGATTATCTGAAGCAGGCTTATCGGGAGGCGAGTTCTGGACTAATCGAGGGCGGGGTGGACGCCCTTCTTGTCGAAACAACTCAGGACTTGTTGCAGGCCAAGGCCGCGATCAACGGTGCCCGTGAAGCCATCACTGCGCACGATGCAGGTCGTGACATTGTCCTCATTGCTCAAGTAACCATCGAAACCACTGGGACCATGTTGATGGGATCAGAGATGGGGGCAGCGTTAAGCGCTCTTGAACCACTCGATATAGACGTCATCGGATTGAACTGCGCGACTGGGCCCACAGAAATGAGCGAGCATCTACGGACTCTCTCTCAAAGGACCGAAGTCCTCATTTCATGTATGCCTAACGCTGGTCTTCCTGTCTTAGGACCAAAGGGCGCGACCTATGACCTCAGCCCTGCGGACCTCGCCCAAGCTCTGATGGATTTCAACTCCGAGTTCGGCGTCACACTCCTTGGGGGCTGCTGTGGAACAACCCCCTCTCATATTCGGGCCATTAAGGAAGCCTTTACTTCACCTCCGGTTCAGCGCTCCCGATCTCGAATAGACGAACCTGGTGCAGCTTCTCTTTACCAGCACGTTCCATTTCGGCAGGACTTGTCGTATCTTGCAATCGGTGAGCGTGCAAATGCGAATGGCTCAAAGGCCTTCCGCGAGGCTCTTTTGGCAGATGATTGGCAAGCGTGCATCGATATCGCGAAGGAACAAATCCGCGATGGCGCTCACATGCTTGACCTCAGCGTGGATTACGTGGGACGCGATGGCGTCGCGGATATGTCGCACCTCGCGTCGCTTCTAGCGACGGCGTCAACGTTGCCTATCATGCTGGACTCGACTGAGCCTCCGGTTTTACAAGCCGGGCTGGAGCGGCTTGGCGGGCGATCCTTGGTGAATTCAGTTAATTTTGAAGATGGCGACGGCCCTGAGTCGCGCTACGCCCGGATCATGCCGCTTGTAAAGGAACATGGGGCGGCAGTTGTCGCGCTTACGATTGATGAAGACGGTCAAGCGCGCACCGCTGACTGGAAAGTGCAGGTGGCACGGCGACTGATCACTGATTTGACCGAAAAATGGTTCCTCAACGTTGGTGACATCCTGGTGGACACTTTGACTTTCCCAATTGCAACCGGTCAAGAAGAAACCAGGCGCGACGGTGTGGAAACCCTTGAAGCGATTCGAACTCTGACATCAGAATTCCCGGATGTCCAAACCACCCTGGGAATCAGTAATATTTCATTTGGTTTAAAGCCACAGGCCCGCATCGTATTGAACTCGATGTTCTTACATGAGGCAGTAGACGCCGGTTTGACCTCGGCGATTGCTCACCCATCCAAGATCATGCCACTGGCACGCATCCCTGAGGAACAACGCTCTGTTGCCCTGGATTTAATTCATGATCGGCGGGAGTACAACGATAAAGGTGAGATCACTTACGACCCGCTGCAAAAGTTCCTTGAACTGTTTGAAAAT
>CAJIYV010000040.1 GCA_905181745.1 uncultured Actinomycetes bacterium
CGCAATTCCGCTAGGCGATCCAATGCGCTTCGCATCTCGTCTCCCGTCCGAATAATGCCGACGAGATCAGCCATAACATCTTGTAGATCCTGTTGAACCGTGTACGGGTTTTCGCCCTCGACCTGATTGAAAGGCGCTAATGCTGCTTCCACTGCCGCGTCCACGTCTTGTTGTCTCACCGATGGACGGATTGCCCCAACATCATCGAGGTTATTGAGATACTCGACAGCGCCCATGCCAGCTCGGCGTCCGAAGACGAGCAAGTCCGACAAGGAGTTCCCACCCAATCGGTTGGATCCGTGCAAACCACCCGCTGCCTCTCCAGCGCAGAACAAACCCGGCACTCCAACAGCAGCCGCAGAGTCCGAATCGACCTCGACTCCCCCCATGACGTAGTGACACGTGGGACCGACTTCCATCGACTCCTCAGTGATATCAACGTCGGCGAGTTCTTTAAACTGATGCCACATTGATGGCAGCTTTTCCTTAATCGTTTCGGCGGGAAGTCGCTTCGACACATCAAGGAACACCCCACCGTGTGGGGAACCGCGACCAGCTTTCACTTCAGCCATAATTGATCGGGAAACCTCGTCGCGAGGTAACAACTCTGGTGGACGTTTGTTGTTTTCAGGATCGGTATACCAGCCGTCAGCCTCTTCCTCGGTCTTGGCGTACTGCTCCTTAAAGACATCGGGAATGTAGTCAAACATGAAACGGCGGCCCTCAGAATTGGTCAGCACCCCGCCATCGCCGCGCACAGACTCAGTAACAAGGAGTCCCTTGACACTTGGCGGCCACACCATGCCGGTGGGGTGGAACTGGATGAATTCCATGTTCACCAGCGTCCCGCCCGATCGCAGTGCGAGCGCGTGCCCATCGCCGGTGTACTCCCACGAGTTGCTGGAAACCTTGAACGACCTGCCGATCCCACCGGTAGCAATGATGACAGTGGGAGCCTCGAAAAGCACGAACTTGCCGGAATCTCGCTGGTAGCCGAATGCGCCGGCGACCCGGCGATCCTCCCCCTCGCCCGCAAGCAGGATGTCAGTGATCGTGCACTCCGCGAAGACCCTCAGACGCGACTCGTAATCATCGCTGATCTTCTTATCTTCCTGTTGCAGCCCTACAATTTTTTGCTGCAAGGTGCGGATTAATTCTAGACCGGTACGGTCCCCGACGTGAGCCAGACGCGGGTACTCGTGCCCACCGAAGTTTCGCTGACTAATCTTTCCTTCCGCCGTTCGGTCGAAAAGAGCCCCCCATGACTCAAGTTCCCAGACGCGCTCTGGTGCTTCTTTCGCATGCAACTCAGCCATCCGGTAGTGGCTGAGAAACTTCCCGCCACGCATGGTGTCGCAAAAATGCACCTGCCAATTGTCTTTACTATTGACATTCCCCATCGACGCTGCGATGCCCCCCTCAGCCATCACCGTATGGGCCTTGCCTAGCAGGGACTTGCTGATGACAGCTGTGTTCTTACCCTGCTCGCGTGATTCGATCGCAGCTCGCAGCCCGGCCCCACCAGCGCCGATAACGACAACGTCGTGCTTGAAGTGTTCGATGTCCGTCATGAGAAATCCCTTCGCGTCTTAGAAGAAGTAAAAGTTAGTAATTGAGCCCGATGCCACTTGGCGCACATACAGGTCAGTCATTGCCACGCCCACCAGGGAAATCCACGCATATCGTGGATGTTTGGCGTTCAGTTTGGACATGTACGTCCAGGCCCGGTACCGAACCGGGTGGGCCGAGAAATGCTTCAAGCGTCCACCCACCACATGTCGGGCAGTGTGACACGAGAGTGAATACATCCAGAGGAAAGTCGCGTTGGCCAGCAGCACCACCGTACCGACACTCATATGACCCCATTGGCCATCACTATTACGAAAGGCAATGAGCGCATCGTAGGTGAGGATTACGTTGAATACGAGGCCCGCGAAGAAGAACCACCGATGACTGTTTTGCAAGATCAGCGGTGCACGGGTTTCCCCGGTGTAACGCTTGTGCGAATCACTCACCGCGCAGGCCGGCGGTGAGAGCCAAAACGAGCGGTAATACGACTTACGGTAGTAGTAGCAGGTCATGCGGAAGCCCAGCGGAAAGACCAGGATAATCAGGGCCGGCGACAGAATCCACCATGAACCAATCGGCGTCCACGATGACGACCCATCAATACAGGACGACGCCAAGCAGGGTGCGTAGAACGGCGAGATGAGGGGCTCAGAGTAGTAGTACGCGTTCTCAAAAGCCCGCCAAGTTGAATAGATGATGAAGGCAATCAGGGCCCCGACTATCACTGCCGGCTGAATCCACCACCGGTCTGTACGCAGCGTGCGCGCCTTAATATCGGCCCGCTTGCCCGCCGCGGTGTCTCCCTGTTGATCGTTGCTCGTAACTGTACTCAACGCGCAATTCCTTTCGAATTCATGTGAGCCAAACAATAGTTGGGTGCCCGCACACGTGCACCCTCAACCCATGAGACCTCCGTCACAGAATATCTACAAGTCAACCGCGAAATACTGGGTTTCAAGGAACTCGTGAATGCCCGCAAAACCACCCTCGCGACCAAGCCCCGATTCCTTCATTCCACCAAATGGTGCGGCCGGGTCTGAGGCAATTCCGCGATTGATCGCGACCATGCCGGACTCCATCCGACGGGCAACTGTGATGCCCTCACCGTTGTCCTTCGCAAACACGTAGGACATCAGGCCGTATTCGGTGTCATTGGCCATGCGCACTGCTTCATCGGTACTTGATACCGAAACAACTGGGGCAACTGGACCAAATATTTCATTGCGGGTAAGCACTGAGCCGTGTTCAATCCCACGCACAATACGAGGGGCAAGAAATGCGCCCGTTGTCGGAGCCGTGCCGGCTTCGGTGACCTGAGCTCCTTCGTTTTCTGCTTCGCCAACCAGTTCCAAAATTTTGTCGCGCTCCTTATCACTCACCATGGCACCGAGCTCATTACTTTCATCAATTCCCGGACCAATCTTGAGTCCGCGCAATGCCACTTCAAACTTGTCCGCGAACTCTGCGCTAATGGACTCATGGACGTAGAACCTATTTGCCGCCGTGCACGCAGAGCCACCATTACGCATTTTTGCGACCATGGCGCCGTCAACTGCCCGATCAACATCGGACCCTTCCAGCACGATAAACGGGGCATTGCCACCCAACTCCATTGAACTCGGCAAAACGCGTTCAGCGGTTTGCTTCAACAGCAGCTTTCCCACGTAGGTGGATCCGGTAAATGACAAGGTGGCAACCCGTGGGTCAGCCAGAATCGCACTCGACACTTCACCTGATTGTGAGGTCGTCACAATATTGACAACCCCGGCCGGTGCTCCTGCCCGTTCGAGGATTTCACCAATCCAGAGAGCCGTCAAGGGAGTCTCGCCCGGGGGCTTGATCACCGCCGTACAACCTGCCGCCAATGCCGGCCCCAATTTGCGGGTAATCATGGCTGCCGGGAAATTCCACGGGGTAACCATGTAGGCAACACCCATCGGGCGATAATCGGTGATTATCGTTTTGTCGCGGTTGGGGGCATAACGGAAACCGCCCTCAACTCGGGGTGCTTCTTCCGAGAACCAACGGAAAAACTCAGCCGCGTAAAGAGCCTCCCCCATGGCATCACGCCACGCCTTGCCATTCTCGAGGGCAATCAGTCTGGCGCAGTCATCAATTTCTGCGGTCATAATGTTGAATGCTTTACGGAGAATTTCAGCGCGAACTCGGGCGGGCGTCAAGGACCACGTCTGAAATGCTTCATGGGCTGCGTCAACCGCCTGGATCCCTTCAGCTACCCCAGCATCGCCGATTGTGGCCAAAGTTCCGTAAGAAGCTGGGTTGATCACATCAAGCCCTGCCGTCGTAGCGATCCATTCTCCACCAATGAGCAGGCGGGTTGGCGTGCTAGCGGGCAATTCTTGCGATATTGATGTCACTGACATTGGGTGCCTTTCCGGTAGTGGGTACATGCAAAATCTAGTGGTCATCGCCCGTTATTGCGTAACCTGTGACCAGACCAATACTTGCGCACTGTACTCGCCCAAGTGTCTTGGTGACTATCTGTGACTTTGGGGTTAGACTCAGACAGTTATGCGTCACTGCTCCCGCCGGTATCTCAGCGCATTATGGGTGAGCGCGCTGGCAGCGTGTCTGACCCTGGGCCTAGCCCCCGCTTACGCCGCACCGGGAGAGGCCACGGTGGGAGGTGACCTGCTGACCGGTAAAGGTAAAATCGTCTCGCTCGGTGTGGACTCCGATCCACTTCCCGTTGTCCGGGCTAAAACGTGGGTGGTGGCCAATGCTGATACCGGTGAAATTCTGGCAGCAAAAGGTCCTCACGTATTGCGAGCACCCGCGAGCACCTTGAAAATTTTGACCGCACTTACTGTGATGCCGCAATTAGATCCGACAACTCCCATTAAGGCCAAAAAGCGCGCGGTAAACACCTACGGCAGCAAAGTCGGGCTGGTACGTGGCCGCACTTACAGCGCCAACGACCTCTTCCATGCGTTGCTACTGCCCAGTGCAAATGACGCCGCGATAGCTCTTGCCCAAGGGAGCGGGAGCCTGAAATCTACCCTGAACCAGATGAACCAGGTTGCCGATTCACTCGGTGCCTTTGACACCGTTGCCAAGAACCCCAGTGGACTCGATTCCCCAGGCCAGGTTTCCAGCGCCTACGACCTAGCCACAATTGGCCGATCCGCCCTGGCTTTGCCTTATCTGCGTGATGTGGTGGGTAAAAAGAAATATAAGTTTTCCAATAAGAAAAAATCCAAAACCGTGTACAGCACAAACCGGATGCTGCTCACCAACTTCACAGGCACAATCGGTCTAAAAACAGGCTTTACCACCATTGCGGGACGCACTTTTATCGGTGCAGCCGAACGAAAAGGCACTACTTACATTGTTTCACTCATGGGCATTAAAGAAGCGAGCGCTGACGCCGCTGAGAAGCTCTTGAGTTGGGCCTTTGCAAATGGTGACAGCGTCACTGCGGTGGGAGTTCTCGGACAAAACACGCTCCCTGTGCAAAGCACAGCATCCCCTATCCAGGGAGATGTCGCAGATCCCATCATTGCTCGAGGGTTTTCCATCCAGGAGACACAAACAGCCACTGCAGGGACGAGTCTAGACGGGTTAGCAATCGGTTGGATGCTGCTGTTTTCGGCCATAATCGCTTTTGCTCTTTATGGAATCCGGCCTGCTTTTACCCAACGTAAGAACCGCGTAGGTTCAACCCGTAAAGGCAAAATTAGCCTCGAGGGCTAGCCGGAAAACCAATTCTGTCGTACACCAAATTCAACGTCGGCTCCGCAGCATCTCGAGCTTTTTGGGCTCCCTTGTTCATGAGGGATTCGAGTTCTGCTGGATCGGTGAGTAGTTCATTGACTCTTGTGCGAATTGGCTCGATAACTGAAAGAACGACTTCAGAAGTTTCCTTTTTCAAATCCCCGTATCCACGACCGGCATATTCGGACTCGAGTAATTCTATTGATGTGTTGTTAATCGCTTTTTGTAATGCCAACAGATTCGAGACTCCCGGCTTATTCAACTCGTCAAAGCGAACCACGGCGTCTGAGTCGGTTACTGCACTCTTAATCTTCTTTTCCGCTGCTTTGTTTCCATCAAGGAGAAACACACAACCACTCGGGCTGGATTTGCTCATTTTCGCGCTCGGGTCCTGTAAGTCAACAATCCGACTGGTTTCTTTGACCACTAACACTTCGGGCACAACGAAAGTCTCTCCAAATTTAGAATTAAACCTTTGTGCCAAGTCACGAGTTAATTCAAGGTGCTGTCGCTGATCTTCACCTACGGGCACTCCATTTGCCTGGTACAGCAAAATATCGGCTGCCTGCAAAATTGGGTAAGTGAATAGGCCAACCGTTGAACGATCATTGCCCGTCTTTGAGCTTTTGTCCTTAAATTGAGTCATGCGGCTCGCTTCGCCAAACCCTGTTTGACACTGCAGCACCCAAGACAGCTGGCTGTGGGCCGCGACCTGACTTTGTGCAAACACCGTGCATTTTTCTGGGTCAAGGCCGATAGCGAGCAGCTGGGCGAACGACACGAGAGTGCGCTTGCGCAGAAGCTCAGGATCTTGATCGATCGTGATTGCGTGCTGATCCACCACGCAGAAGAATGAATCATGGCTCTCTTGAAGCCTCACCCACTCGCGTAAGGCGCCCAGGAGGTTGCCGATATGGAACGAGTCCGCGGTGGGCTGGATGCCAGAAAAAATCCTCGGCTTTTGGCTACTAGAGGTCACGATCGTATTGTTCCTCACCGATTATTTCGTGGGCCACCACCCGCACTCTGGCGACCCGACGGCCGTCAAGTTCGATAACTTCACATTCATGGCTTCCTAAATCGACCGTGTCACCGACCTGAGGCAACTGCCCCAATTGAGAAACGATAAAACCCGCGATCGTTTCAAATGGACCCTCGGGAAGCTCAATGGAAGTTTGGTCTTCGAAGTCGTCGCGATTGAGCAGCCCGTCCACGGTAACTTCGCCGATAGGACTGAGCTCGCGCGTTGGAGCTTCAACGTCGTACTCGTCTTTAATGTCACCGATTAGTTCTTCGACCAGATCCTCCATGGTTACCAGACCCGCCGTACCGCCGTATTCATCTTGGACCATTGCTACATGAGCGCGAAGTCGCCGCATTTCATTAAGGGTGGCGAGCACTTCTTTACTGGCCGGAAAGGTCAACACTTCACGGACGAGTTTTCCAACCTGAATACTTGGGTCTTCGAGATCTGGGTCGAGTAAGTCCCGAATATGCACGAAGCCAATCACCTCATCTGCTGAACCGCGAATCACCGGATAGCGGGAGTGCGGTTGATCAGAAATCAATCGAATTGCTTTGGAGACCGAGAGTGATGCATCGAGGAATGAGACTTCAGTGCGCGGCATCATGACTTCACGCAATTCTTGCTCCCCCGCTGCAAAAATGTCGTCAATCATTTCTCGTTCCTCAACGCTAAGGTCTTCGTGGGCTGCGACCAGGTCGCGAAGTTCCTCGCCACTCATCTGCTCTTTGACCGCTTTGGGGTCAATCCCGAATAACCGAACGATCACATTTGTTGATCCGCTCAAGGCCGCGATAAAGGGCCTCGTGATTTTGGAAGTGAACTCGATCGGACCTGCGACAAAGAGTGCAACCTGTTCGACACGTTGTAAGGCAATTCGCTTGGGTACCAATTCGCCAAGTACAAGGGAAATGTAGGCGATAATCACCGTGATCCCAATAAAGGCAACG
>CAJIYV010000041.1 GCA_905181745.1 uncultured Actinomycetes bacterium
AAAGGCACTTGTTGAAGTGGGCATTCCTGCTGATGCAATTGCTTTGGTTCCCGGTCACACCCACGAGTCGGTCAATGATTTGATGAAGGCCCGGGGTTTGGTTGATGTATTGATTCCACGGGGTGGCGCATCGTTAATTCAAAATATTGTAAACAACTCACTTGTCCCCGTAATTGAAACCGGAGTGGGCAACTGTCACGTCTACGTCGACAAAGATGCCGACCTGAACATGGCGGTGAATATTGTTCTCAATAGTAAGACGCAACGAGTTAGTGTGTGCAACGCAGCCGAGACACTACTTGTTCATGAAGCTGTCGCCGATACTTTCTTGCCCGAGTTGTTCGCGCAATTCAAGGCTCGCTCGGTCACAGTTCACGGCGATGAAAAAATGCATCTGCATGCCCAATTGGCGGGTGTGAATTGGGAGCCCGTCAACGACGAAGATTGGGCGGCAGAGTACTACTCAATGGATATTGCCGCCGGGATCGTCCCCAGCGTTGAAGCTGCCGTTGAACACATCCTGACCTGGTCTTCGGGTCACACCGAGGCGATTGTTTCCAGTAGCGCCCCCACGATTGCTTATTTCACATCAGCGGTTGACTCAGCGGCGGTGATGGTCAACGCGTCAACTCGCTTTACAGACGGTGCAGAATTTGGGTTCGGAGCCGAAATCGGGATCTCCACCCAAAAACTCCATGCCCGGGGACCGATGGGACTCACTGAACTCACGACTACCACTTTTATCGTCTCGGGCAACGGTCAAGTCCGAAAGTAGCGACCCGATAGGCTTATGCCAAGGACGGAATAAGGGAGTGACATGGATTTTTCAGTAGCAGCTCAGGTCGGCGAGGTTTTGGCCAGCGAAGAGGGCGGCGGCAGCGTTGTGAGCCCTTATGTAATTGGTGGTTTTGGTTTTCTCACCCTTGTCGCGCTGTTGATCGTCACCCTCATGATCAACGTAGACCGCTAAACATCCGTGCAGTTTCGGATTGGAATTCTGGGTGGTTCATTTGATCCGATCCACCAGGCCCACCTAGAGGCCGCGCAGATTGCGCGTGAAAGTTGCGTTCTTGATTTCGTTTATTTGGTTCCGGCTGGTGCGCCATATCACCGCGAGCAGGTTGTGGCCAGCAGCGAGCAGCGGCGCGCAATGTGTGAACTCGTCGCTCAGGAACACGACTGGTTGCAACTGAGTACCGTTGATCTTGACCGACCAGGTAGCACGTACACGATCGACACGATTATGGACCTTACCCAAAAGTTCACCCAGCAGCACCCTAATGACATCGCCGAATGGTTCTTGATTTTGGGCGCTGATGCGTATCACAGTTTTCCTCAGTGGAAAGACCCCGAAGGGATTGCTCAGACTGTCCGGATAATTGTTGTAGCGCGTCCCTCAGAACAGCACGAAGAAATGGAGAATTTCCCGTGCGACTTTATTGACGTACCGGGGTGGGAGATTTCTAGCACCGAAATCCGATTTAAAGTGGAACACAAGGAATCAATTGCCCAACTCGTATCCACAAAAGTGAATGAATATATCCAGGCACACACGCTTTACATAAACTAATGAGATAGGAACCCTCACCACATGCCCGCATTACAAAGCGCCATTGACTCGGCCCTGGTCGCGGCCCGAGCCGCCGCCGACAAACTCGCTACAGACATTGTGATCATCGACGTCAGTGAGCAACTTGTGATCACTGATTGCTTTGTTCTGTGTTCAGGGGCGAATGAATTGCAGGTCCGAGGAATCGTCAATGCAATTGAAGAGGCCCTGCACGTGGCAGGGGAGAAGCGGCTGCGAAAAGAAGGGGCAAGTGAAGCCACCTGGATCCTCATTGATTATGGGGACATTGTGGTCCACGTCCAATTGGCGGAGGAGCGAATTCATTATGCACTCGAACGGCTTTGGAAGGATTGTCCCCTGATCGAGCTACCTTCTTCAATCAATACGGAGCGCTAAGCGTGAGTTCAGGGCGTCGGATTGTTTTTTGGCGACACGGTCGAACCGAGTGGAATGCGCAACGTCGTTTCCAAGGTCAGTCTGATATCCCATTAGATAATGTCGGCTTGGGCCAAGCATCCGAAGCCGCGAAACTACTGGCTGACCTGCAACCATCCCGGATCATCTCCTCTGATTTGGTCCGAGCTTCACGCACAGCTCAAGCATTGTCAGAATTGACCAACGTTGAAGTCGCGACTTTTGAAGGTCTACGGGAAACGCACGCTGGGACGTGGGAAGGGTTGACCCGGGACGTACTCGTGGCCAATTACGGTGACGAGTTGGCGGCATGGGCAGCAGGCTCCAACCTTCGACCCGGTGGCGGCGAGACCCGCACCGAAGTTGCTCAGCGAGTCATTGACGTGATCGATGAAGAGTTGACTATGGTGGACGAGCAGGAAACCTTGGTGGTGGTGACCCATGGCGGGAGCGCAAGAGCGGCAATCGCGATGATGTTGGAACTACCACCAGAACATTGGGCCGTGTTGGGGGTTCTGAGCAACTGCGCCTGGTCGGTACTTACTGAAAGAGACTCACCATATGGTCCGCCGTGGCGACTTCAGGAATACAACGCGAAGTCACTTCCGGTGGCTGCCCTAGGAGATGACCGCTAGAGCGTAAAGGCTATGCTTTCCCTTCCCAACAAAGTATTACTTGGGGCTGTGGCGCAGCTGGTAGCGCACCTGCATGGCATGCAGGGGGTCAGGGGTTCGAGTCCCCTCAGCTCCACCCGAAAAGACTGCGGGGTTGCCTGGCACTACATGGCCGCGCGCAAACCACATGGCCGGGTTCCGCATATCGATTTGAGAGGCCAAAGGAAGCACGAGATTGCACCACTGCAGTTGGTGGGACGAGTAAGTAGCTTGACATTTTGGGTGCGCCAGATGTCATTGTCCGGCCAAGCTTTGAGTTTAAACAGTTAGTCCGTTATGAGAAGCAATGTTAGATAGTAGAAATATTAGTGGCGGTTTTACCCGCAGAAAATTCCCAATGGAGAGATAGTTTGTCTCGCAAACATGCCTGCTCCCTGACGATATTTTGCAATGATTTTAGGCCCAGCGAGTCAGCCAATGGGCTCGCTTTCAAAAGCGGGACCCTTGCGGGTCGCTAGAAAAGATCCGAGCAGGATCAGTGGGAAGCCAACGATCAGCCCAAGAGTTATCGGTTCGCTCAAAACCAGAACGCCCAGGATCACGGCGACCGCGGGGTTAATGTAGGTAATTACGGTCGTTCGTGCCGGTCCCACTTCGGCGACCAAGGAGAAGAACAATATGAAAGTAAATGCGGTGCAGACCGCGCCAAGAACGGCAACAGAAAGCCAGACATTCATCGGGACAGATTCGGTGGGACGACTAATAAATGCCAGCGGAGCATAGATAACCGAGTTAATCACCATTGCCATTGCTATTACGGCCAGTGCGGGAGCCTGGGATAGTTTTTGGGAAACAATGATCGGCCCCAGTGCGTAACCGACCACGGTGATTCCAAGAAGCGCAACGGAAAATAGTTCGGTCCCGGTCACATCAAGGCCCACTAGTGAGGCAACACCAATAATTCCAATGGCTAAGCCAAGAACTCGGATGCCAGTGACTCGATCATCGATTCCTAGGCGCCAGGCGAAAATCGCGCTGACGATGGGAACGGCGGCGATCAACAACCCGGCTGTCGAACTACTCAAATTGATCTCAGCGAAAGTCAGCGCCCCGAACGGGAATGCGATTTCGATGATTGCAAAAACAAAAACCCATTTCCAATGACCCTCGAGCAGACGTAAGTAGCCACGCTTGATCACCACCGGCATCAAAATTATCGCGGCCAAGAATACTCGTAAGAAAATAATTACTTCGGGGGAAAGGAACTCAACACTGACTTTAATCAGAAGATAAGGGATCCCCCAAAGCAGGCCCAAACTCAGGAACAGGATCACACCACGTTTGGACATGACGGCACACTAGGGGAGTGGGTTCATCCGATAAATTGCGCCATGTCCTAGTGCTCGGGGACTCGCTCACCTTCCAAGGCCCGCAGGGAATTGTTGCCCCCACTGACCCACGGTTGTTTCCCAATCTTGCGGCAGCACAGATCGCCGTCCAGTTCGGATCACCTGTCAAGGTGGATCTGGTCGCCCGAGAAGGCTGGACCTCCCGGGATGCGTGGTGGGCGCTCACCAAGGACCCGGTGGTTTTCGGCACCTATTTGACCCGAGCCAGTGCAGTGATCATCGCTGTCGGGGGCATGGATCAATTACCGGCAGTGATCCCCACCTATTTGCGCGAAGGATTACCGTACCTGCGCCCAGGCAGTGTGCGCAGGCGCACCCGGCGGCTCTACCGAGATCTCGCCCCCAAAATCATGCGGGCCACCGGCGGGCTGATGCGCCAACTGCCACAATCCGCGACAGACCGTTACTTGACGCGGATCGTGCAGGCGGTCCGGGTAATATCTGCGGAAATCCCGACAGCAGCCATGACACCTTCGCCCTACGACAGCTCCTATTACCCGTCCCAGAAGTATCACGATCAGGCCCGGGCATCAGCATTTAGCTGGGCGGCGTCCCTTGATGTTCCCATGGTGGACATCGAAAATCCGGTCCTTCACGGTCTTGCTAGCGGTGACGCGAATCCGGACGGAATGCATTGGTCGTGGCACACCCACGAGCGCGTCGGGTCCAAATTCGCTGGCGAACTCACTGCCGCGATCAGCAGAGAGCCACGGGGCGGGGCCCGATAGTCTTACGCTGAGACTTTGCCAAATTGTCGTAAGAGTTTCCCGCGTACTGAAAAAGGACGGTTGACCTAGTTGTGAGCACCCCCCAGACCAACAAAGAACCAAGTAGCGATCCTCGGGATGCACAAGGGTACGACTTTGCCTCAATCCAGGAGCGTTGGTTGCCCGTGTGGGATGAACTCGCACCATTTCGCTCGGGTGACCCCGCTGATCAACGCCCCAAAAAATACGTGTGCGACATGTTCCCTTACCCATCAGGTGATTTACACATGGGGCACGCAGAGGCGTATGCGATCGGGGACGTAATTGCTCGCTACTGGGTTCTTAAAGGCTTCAATGTGTTGCACCCGATTGGTTGGGATGCATTTGGGTTACCTGCTGAAAATGCCGCGATCAAAAACAATGTTGATCCGGGCACATGGACCTATGCAAATATTGAACAACAAAAATTATCAATGCGGAACTATGCCTGTTCATTTGATTGGGATCGAGTTCTCTACACCTGCGATCCCACCTATTACCGCTGGAATCAGTGGTTCTTTTTACAGATGTTTAAGCGTGGCTTGGCGTACCGCAAATACAGCGCTGTTAACTGGTGCACCCAGTGTCAAACGGTGCTTGCTAACGAACAAGTCGTTGCTGGACTTTGTGAGCGTTGTGATTCACCGGTCACCAAGAAAAAACTGGCCCAGTGGTACTTACGGATCACCGATTACGCAGACCGCCTGCTGGCAGACATGGATCAGCTCGAAGGTAAGTGGCCGGAGAAAGTTTTGCTCATGCAGCGGAACTGGATTGGTCGCTCCCAGGGCGCTCACGTCGATTTCGCCGTTGAAGGCAGAGACGAGTCGGTAAGTGTGTACACCACGCGCCCTGACACCCTTTTCGGTGCAACTTTTTTTGTGGTCGCCGTTGACTCAGAATTAGCGGCCGAATTGGCCGCGGGGACGCCAGCCGAAGCGGAGTTCAACACGTACTTAGAAAAAGTCAAGGCAACATCGGAAATGGATCGACTGGAATCTGGTCGCGAAAAAACCGGGGTGTTTCTGCAACGTTATGCAATCAATCCGGTTAATGGCGAAAAGATTCCGGTATACGCAGCGGATTACGTTCTCGCGGATTACGGTACGGGCGCGATCATGGCAGTACCGGCCCATGACCAGCGTGACCTTGACTTCGCGCGCACATTTGACTTACCGGTGACAGTAGTTGTGGCAAGTGAGGAAGATCCGCTCGTGACGGGAATAGCAACTGGTGATGACGGACCGCACATTAATTCCGGTCCACTTAATGGATTGGATAAGGCCGAGGCAATTGATCAGATGATTGACTTGCTGCGCGAGCGCGGCACCGGTGACTCGGCAACGAACTACCGCTTGCGCGATTGGTTGATCTCGCGTCAGCGTTATTGGGGGACGCCGATCCCGATCATTCACTGTGAAAAG
>CAJIYV010000042.1 GCA_905181745.1 uncultured Actinomycetes bacterium
CGCGAGCTGGAACCCTTGGCTCGAACTGTTTCCGCGGCGTTATGGTCTCCGACAACGGGTGTGGCTAATCCGGCGGAAGTTGTGAGCGCCTTGGCGCAGCGGGTGCGCGATCGTGGCGGTGAGGTTGTGATGGGTGCCGAGGTCGTGGCGGTTGCCCCCGGTGCCGTGACACTAAAAAACGGTGACCAGATTTCATGTGGGCATCTGATTAATGCGGCGGGGCTTTATGCCGACACAATTGCGCACTGGTGTGATGTGGGAACCGACTACCGCATGTTGCCATTTAAAGGTCTGTATTGGTATGGCAATTGGCCCTTGGACCAACTCAAGCGCCACATTTATCCGGTCCCCGATGCCCGGAACCCTTTCTTAGGGGTTCACTTGACCGTGACGGTCAATGGCCGCGCAAAAATTGGACCAACGGCGATCCCTTCCCTGTGGCGGGAAGATTACGGAGTCGTGTCCGGATTCAGTGCTAGGGAACTGGGCGGCGTCGCCCGGTCGTTCCCCCGGTTCCTGACCAGTAAGGAGCACGACGTGCTGGGACTGATTCGCACAGAACTTCCCAAGTATTCGCAAAAACATCTGGTGAACCAGGCAAAGCTGCTCGCACCTTCGGTCCGGCCGAGCGATTTCAAGGAAAAGGGTCGACCGGGAGTTCGGGCCCAATTACTCCACGTGCCTACCGGCAAACTCGAGATGGATTTTGTGGTTGAACCGGGGGAGCGATCAACACATATCCTCAATGCTGTGTCTCCGGCGTGGACCAGTTCATTGGCATTTGCCAAGTTCGTTGTTGATGGCATTACCGGCTGATCTGCCGCCGGGCATCGTTAAATCTCAGAAATATCGTTTTTATGTCTCAAAGTGATTGAGCCACGACTGTTGAGTGGGATAGAATAGGGCTTGCAGCAATCCCGGTCACTAGCCCAATTGTCGAGTCGGAACGGTTATATAGAGACATGATTCGCACCGTCATGGTCGTCGAGGACGACGATGCAATCCGCATGGTTCTGCGTACAAACCTAGAAGACGAGGGTTATCGAGTCCTTGAGGCGGTAACCGCTGAGCAGGGGCTGGTAATTGTTCAAGATGAGCAGCCCGATGTGGTGCTGGTTGATCTGCGACTGCCGGGAATCCACGGTCTTGACTTGGTGCGCTCGCTTCGGGCGACCAGTTCGGTGCCGATTGTGATCGTTACCGCCCAAACGGATAGCCACGATGTCGTTGCTGGTTTGGAAGCCGGCGCCGACGACTACGTGACCAAGCCGTTTGTGGCTAAGGAACTTATGGCGAGGATCCGCACTCAGCTTCGACGTGTCACCCAAGAAGATGACGTGGCCGAGTCCATGATCTGTGGGCCGATTGAATTACGCATGGGCACCGCGGAAGTAGTCCGTAATGGTGAAGTAATTGCGGTCTCACGCATCGAGTTTTATGTACTTGCCGAGCTGATTAGTGCCCAGGGCCGGGTTTTGAGTCGTGACCACCTATTGCGCAAGGTGTGGGGTTACGGAAATGCTGGTGACGGACGCGTTGTTGACAACTTAATTTACCGTTTGCGCAATAAAATTGAAGAGGATCCGGCTACCCCCGAACTTCTCCTGACCGTTCGGGGTTTTGGTTACCGAATGAAAGTTTAAATGCGTTTCGGACTCAGAACCCGAGTCGCGTTGGCATTTGGTTTGCTTTCGCTCATTATTGCCGGCGCTGTTTCTGGCGCTACTTACTCTGTTGCTCGCTGGTATCTACTCAATCAGCGTGAAGACTCGGCAATTACTCGCGCTGTGCTGGACTCACGCTCGGTGGATGCATCCTTGGCTGCTGACCTAGCGCCGGTCACAGCCCTTGAGCAAGTTCCTTCTGTGGGAACCTCGCAACCCATGATTCAAGTTCAAGGCGTGTGGTACACCTCTGGCGTGACTGTCCCGCCAGCATCACTCCCCGCTTCTTTGTTGTCTACCGCAGCAAAAGACGGTGGCTCGCAACAGCGAACAACTATTGGCGACGAGGAGTATTTACTTGTCGCGATCCAACTGGGCACCAGCGTTTATGTGGAAGTATTTCCGCTCCGAGATTTGGATTTAGTGTTAACAATTGGTGGTTGGCTGCTTGTTATTCAGACTCTGTTTGCCGGAATTATTGGCGTCTTTGTCGGCCGCTACACATTTGCCCGAATTATTCGTCCACTGCTGCGACTGGGTGCTGGTGCCAGACGGATCGCAAGCGGCGAGCTCTCAACAAGAATTCAATTGATGCGCGACCCCGACCTTGATCCGATTGCCGCCTCGTTTAATGGCATGGCCGAATCGGTGCAGTCACGAATCAAGCGTGAACAAAGATTCAGTGCCAACGTGTCCCACGAGTTGCGATCGCCGTTGACCGCGGTTGTCGGTACTGCAGAGCTGCTTGAGCGAAACCTTGACGACCTGCCCGAACGCGAGCAGCGACTTATTGGCACTTTGCAGACCCAAACGGCGCGCATGTCCCAGATGCTGCTTGACCTTTTGGAAATAAGCCGGATTGGTAATGACGACCCATTGCTGAAAGAGTCCGTGAGCGTTACAACTTTATGCCTAGATGCAATTCACGTGCGTGGCTTGCCAGAAGATTTAATTCACGTCGAGGACGAAGGTGATCACTTGATCACAACTGACACCCGCCGTTTCGAGCGGATTGTGGGGAACTTGATCGACAATGCGAATCGGCACGGTGGGGGGGTAACGGCAATTCACATTGCGAGGATTTCTCATTCAGACCCCGAGCACATCGTGGTTGCGGTCGAAGATGCCGGACCAGGGATCCCGGTCGATGAAGTGCCCAAGCTCTTTGAGCCTTTCACCCGGGGTGAAGATGCCAAGGAGACGTCTGGCGCGGGCCTTGGCTTGGCGATTGCGATCGAGCAGGCGCACCTTCTTGATGTGGAACTGCGGGTCGAAAGTGTTGATCCGCACGGTGCTCGCTTTGTCATGGAAATCCCGGTTGCGATTGAACCGGAGGATGTTGATGAATAGGTGCTGGTCTAATCGAAATATTTCGTCGCGGTGCATTGTGGCTTGGAGTGGAACGGCCGCCGTGTGTATCGCCTTGGTTTCTTGTGGAGTGCCGACCCAAGATCTTGCCAAGCCCCTTGCTAGTGGGGTGATCGCGCCGCCGGCTTTGCCGGCAAGTCCAAGTCCAAGTCCAAGTCCCACTGACTCCCAAAGTGTTGCGCCAAGCCCTACCGTGACTTCTGATCCGGTGGAATTGTGGTTCGCCGGGGACGCTGGCTTGGTGCCGGTGCTCACCGCTGTTGAGCCTGCTAACAGTGCGGAAGCAGTCGTGGCAGGGCTCGTTGCTGGACCACCAGAAGATGAGCAGTTGCGCACTGTGGCAGTGGATCCACTGACCGGCTTGCCTCTGATTTCTGTCTTCCTTGATGAAGTCACGGAAAGCGTCAACCCTGGCGATGTAAATATTGCGCTTTCACCTGAGTTCGCGGCCCTGCCACCCAATGAGCAGGTGCTGGTTTTGGGTCAGTTAGTGCTCAGTATTGCCGGGGAAGGACTGGGCACGGTGGCATTTGTTGACCAAACCGGCTCTCCGGTCGCGGTTCCTCTCCCCGATGGCAGGTTGCTGGATCGTCCGGCCACGGTTGAGGACTACAGATCACTTATTGCAAGACCCGGCGCGAACTTGGCATGAGCGGCTCAGACAGCGAGGATCCGCCCTATTCCGGTGTAGGACCGGCCCCACCAGGATCCTGAGATCGGACTTACTCGGACATACTCCCCGGTTCGAGGAGCATCGATCATTTTTCCGTTGCCAATGTAGATGCCCACGTGATGGGCACCTTGCTCAAAAAAGAACACGAGGTCACCCGGTTGGGCATTGCTCTTCTTGACCTTTGTGACCTGGCTGTATTGGGCTTTTGAGTAATGGGGGAGCGTCTTTCCCGTAATATTCTTGAAGACATAGCGCACCAAGCCCGAGCAATCGAAGGCATCCGGGCCGGCGTGGCCAGCTATGTAGGGGTCCCCGACTTGTTTGCGGGCGAATTTCACAAGTTT
>CAJIYV010000043.1 GCA_905181745.1 uncultured Actinomycetes bacterium
TGATCCACTCAAGCGGTGTAACCACCACGTCCACCCCGACCTGGGAAGTGTTCACGTCCCATAGGGCAATAGTGCAAGCACGCGTCGAATCCGAGCATCTTTCCCACCTAGGGATCAGGTCACTTCTCATCAATAGATCTGAGGCACTCGAGCAAGAACCGAGCCTCACACCCAAGGTAAAGGCAGTTGTTGCACTGGGCGAAGACTTCGGGCTTGATCCACGTGAACTGTGGCAACGCCTCCGAGCCACCAATCCGGATCTGGTTTTCCACTCACACGAACTCGCCACAGCCATCGCCCCCTCCAAAGGCCGATACTTGGTCACAACCACAAGCGGTATGCAGATCACGGCCGAGAACATTGTGATCGCAGCGGGTTCCTGGTCCCGCGAAGTGGGCGCGCTCTTAGGAATCAAAGTTCCCATCATCGCGGCAAAAGGCTACTCGGTAACTGTCCCGATGCGCAAAGGAACGAATTCACTTCACCCCATGATTTTTGCTGATGAAAAAACAGCAACCGATCCCTTGGGTGATCACCTACGCATGAGCGCGCGATTTGAATTAACCCACCCCAATGATCGATCCATCAAAGAAAAACGAATACGTCAACTCTATGAACGGGCCGCAACGGTACTGAACTTGCCGCTAATCCCCACGGATCTTGCCGAACTATCTCCTTGGACCGGACTGCGCCCGGCCAGCGCTGATGGCGCTCCCTACATTGGTCCGGTGCCTGATCTGCCCGGGGTATACCTCGCAACCGGGCACGGATTGATTGGCACGGCGCTTTCATTAGGCACGGCAGATTTGATTTCCCGCTACATCGGGCACCAGGCCGTGACCCCCGCCGAACTAGCATTAAGCCCACGTCGTTTTCGTCATTAAAGGACACTTATGGAAACCAGCAGGATTTGGCATTGTGTTGATTCACATACCGAAGGAATGCCAACCCGGGTCGTTGTGGGTGGCGTTGGAGTCCTTCCCGGCACAACTATGGAAGAACGCCGCCAGTACATGATGAAAGAAGCCGATCATTTACGCACCTGGCTCATGTACGAACCCCACGGTCACAGCGCAATGAGTGGTTCAATCGTGCAACCGCCCACGCGCCCGGATGCGGATTGGGGTGTTGTCTACATTGAGGTTTCGGGCTGCCTGCCCATGTGTGGTCACGGAACAATTGGGACGGCGACGGTTCTCGTCGAAACCGGGATGGTGGAAGCAACCGAACCTGAAACAGTAATTCGCCTTGACACGCCTGCAGGACTCGTGATTGCACGCGTTCACGTTGAAGGAACTCGGGCAAAGTCAGTCACGATTGAAAACGTTCCGTCATTTGTCACTGAGCTTGATGCCATAGTCGAGGTTCCTGGGGTCGGCGCGGTGCGCTACGACATGGTCTACGGCGGAAACTTTTATGCCATCGTCGAACTCGGTGAACTGGGCCGAGAGTTTGGCAAGGAACACGCGCCCGAGCTGCTCGAACTTGGCCTGTCGATTATGAGTGCAATTAATACCACCAATCCACCGACCCACCCCGAGAATCCGGCGATTGATCACGTCCATCATGTGCAATTGGTTGCTGCCGACAGCACGGCCCAATTTTCTCGGCACGCAATGGCGATTTATCCAGGCTGGTTTGATCGATCACCGTGCGGGACCGGAACCAGTGCCCGTGTTGCCCAACTTGTTGCCCGCGGACAACTTGAGATCGGTGAACCTCTGATCAACGAGTCAATCATTGGAACCCGCTTCACCGGGCGCGCAATCGGTACAACAACGGTGTCCGGCGTACCTGCAATCCTGCCGGAAATTACTGGGCGGGCCTGGATCACTGGAACTTCACAGCACATGCTGGCCCCCGATGACCCGTTTCCCGCCGGTTTTCTCCTCTGATGAAGAACGAACAACTGCGGCCCAGTCCAAGAATCCCGCTCCCCGAGCGCCTTAATCCGGATAGCCCAAAAACCGAACAAATAATGGCGGAACACGACCAGGCTTGCGCCAGCAAGCAACAGGGATATCTCGATCCGTTCACGGGGCTTTTTGTCATGACCGCTAATTTCCACATTGACCGGGGTTACTGCTGCTCCCGCGGCTGCCGGCACTGCCCGTTCACCAAAGATTAGGTCGTCGCTTACCCTGTTCACATGACAATGAAGCGAAATTTCGCGTTGATCGCTTCGGTATCGGTGACTTTAACGCTGCTACCGGCGGCGGTGTCCCACGCAACGAATCCCCAAGCGCCTACAACCCCCGTTGCCCAAGGTTCCTGGTCTATGGTCCCGCAGTCAAAGGACGTAAATAAGGATGGATTTATCGATAGTGATGGTGGGGTGCCAAAATCCGGCGCCATGTCCACTAATCCGTCTTCAACTTATGTGGGAGCAGAGAACTTTCGTGCCCAGCCCAATGAACGACTCATTGGTGGATCACTTTCCTGGTACTTAGAGGACTCTGGTTTTCCGGTCACTCTCAACGCATGTAAATCAAAAGGTGACACTTATGGGTGGAAAATTCAGCGAGGTGGAAAAGTAATCCAGCGAATCGCCACAAAGAAATTGGCGAAGAAAACCTGCCGCACCACTGTGCAACTGCCAGAAGGGCTACATAGTTTTACACTGACCGTAACTTCCGGCTCGAAAACCAAACGCCAATCCATGGTGGCAAATATTTCTCACTACCTGATGGTGGTCATGGGTGACTCGTACGCTTCCGGCGAAGGTAATCCACGAAATGTAGATGCTTGGCTCAACAATCGGGCTCCCTCGTTCGATCCGTACTGGGATGACGACCAGTGCAATCGAAGCGTTCATGGTGCGCCGGCTCAAGCGGCACTTCAACTTGAGCGATCATCCAAAAAGACTTCGGTTACCCTCGTTGACGTTTCTTGCTCCGGGGCAACCATGCAAAAAGGAATTCTTGGTCCGCAGCTCCGCGGTATGAAATCTCAGATCGAAGCGGTAAACGATCTCGTCAAAGGCCGAGATATTGATGCGATTGTCATGTCTGCTGGCGGTAACGACGTTGGGTTTGGATCGATTCTCACCTCGTGTGCCTTGCAAAGTAACTGCCCGCTGGCCACCACAACCACTCCCCCGCTTTCGGCCTACCCAACTATGCAGACGGGGGTTCAGGCCCTTACCGCCGAATTGCCCACCGGTTATTCATTGATAAACAAATGCTTTACCGACTCAACCTGCACAGGGGCGCAGAACCAAAGCTTGCCGGGCCTGTCATTGAGCCCGATCGGGCAAGTTTTTCTCAATTCTTACCCGGACCCGACTCGGTCCGAAACTGGATCAACCTGCAGTTACCTCACGATTTCCCAAGAAGACTTTGCTTGGGCTCATGACACGATCCTCGATCCCAGTCCAGTGGATCCTTTTATGTACCGAACCACTCAGGGTCGTGTAGTGCCATTAACTAGCGGGGCGGGTTCTCTCAATGGCGCTATTGCGAATACGACCCAAATCGGGTGGAAACCGATCATGGGCACGTGGAGTAAAACCGGAACCGGGTCTACCGGACACGGCGTTTGTGCCGGTGGGCAGTCTTGGATATTCGGTCTTACCGGAATTTTTGGCTTCACCTCTGGATCGTTTCACCCCAACCCAGTTGGCCAAAAAAAGATTTCCGGCATCATCTTCCGAGAAATGGTGGCCTCGGGTTTCTAGCACCAGGGGCCAGTGATAATCTCGGGGCTCGCCACAGGCACCGCTAGCTCAACTGGCAGAGCAGCTGACTCTTAATCAGCGGGTTGGGGGTTCAAGTCCCTCGCGGTGTACTTACCGTGAAGAGTATTGGTTCTCTTCACGGCAGACTTGGTCGAAGGCGCGATCACGCAAGATGCGGGAAAAATCTTGACCTGAAGTCACGATTTATAGGGGTTGACACTGAACTGGTGGGTATAACTTCGTCTACTTTTCAGACAAAAACTTGCCCACGTTGCGACCCAAGTTTGATGTTGGGTTTATTCCTCAGCCAAGTGAGGTCACAAAAAGGGGTTAAAGAGACCAGAGGTATCACGGGAGACGAATCGGGTCACCCATAGACCAAGCCACTGGCGTCCCGCGCTCCATGCCCGCCAGGTCAGCCATATCCGTTTCGTCGAGACTGAAAGTAAATAGGTCTGCGTTCTCAAAGATCCGGTCATTAACAGTGCTCTTCGGTAAAACCGCAAAGCCCTGCTGCACGCCCCAACGCAGAAGCACCCGTGCTTCACCAACTTGATACTTCTTTGCTATTTTCTCCAGGGTCCCATCGGAGACTCGCATCTTTTGTGTCTTAGCACTGTCATGTCCTACTGCCGTGCGCCAAGTGTCGAGCGGAACAAGACTGCTGTAGGCAACGACGCATATCGAATTTTCGCGCAGATATTTGACGAGCTCCCGCTTCTGCGACCAGGGGTGGAGTTCGATCTGATTAACCTCCGGAAGGGGAAGTCCCGCAGCTCGTATTTCCTCGATGTGTATCTTG
>CAJIYV010000044.1 GCA_905181745.1 uncultured Actinomycetes bacterium
GTGACAGCGGCAACTATCTGACCAGATGCGTGCAGTTCTGGCGTTACGTGCATTCGGATAGTAATCGAGTAGCCGGGTGCTTGGGTCATGTGCGCAATCCTAGGCCGTGAGTTGTGAGTGGAATTGAGCGCCATAAATCTGGTTTACCCCGTGCGATAGCATTTGGCACATGAGCGCAGTTTCTCGCCCCGTGAGAGTGGTGATCGCTAAGCCCGGATTAGATGGGCATGATCGTGGGGCAAAGGTAATTGCACGGGCACTGCGCGATGCTGGCTGTGAAGTGATTTACACCGGCCTGCACCAGACCCCGGCAGCCATTGCCGCCACCGCGGTTCAAGAAGATGCCGACGTAATCGGGATTTCGATTCTCTCCGGCGCACATCTCACACTTTTTCCCGAGCTTATGGGTGAATTAGCCGCGGCAGGAGCCTCTGACATCGTCGTATTCGGTGGCGGGATTGTCCCCGCTGCCGACATCCCGATTCTTAAATCAGCGGGAGTAGCGGAAATCTTTACCCCCGGGACAACTTCGCAAAGCGTCGTCGACTGGGTTAACGAGCACGTAGCGCTCAATCGGTAATCCCCAATGCGTGCAAGATCACATGTATCTGGTGCTGGTCGCTGTCCGGAAGTCAATAGGCTTGGTCTGCACCACGGTCGTTAATACAATCACGTTGATTTAGGGAGCCACAGTGGATCTGTACGAATACCAAGCCAAGCAGCTTTTTGGAAAGCATGGGCTTCCCGTTACCGCGGGTGATGTCTGCAGCGACATTGACGCTGCCGTGGCAATTTCGGAGTCAATCGGTGGCCCGGTGGTTGTTAAGGCCCAAGTGAAAACCGGTGGTCGTGGTAAGGCAGGGGGAGTCAAACTGGCCAAAGACCCCGCTGAAACACGCGAAGTGGCAACCGCCATCTTGGGCATGGACATTAAAGGTCACACGGTCCACAAGGTCCTCGTTGCCCACGCAGCCGATATCGCAGAGGAGTACTACGTATCTTTCCTCCTTGACCGAGCCAATCGAGCATTCCTTGCCATGGCCAGTGTCGAAGGCGGTGTTGAAATCGAAGAAGTAGCAGTAAACAACCCTGAAGCACTTGCAAAAATTAGGGTCGATGCCCTGGAGGGTGTCACTCCGGAAATAGCGCGGGAGATCGCGGCTGCAGCAAAATTCGATGAAGCAATCCAGGCACAGGTCGCAGATATTTTGGTCAAGCTCTGGGAAGTCATGGTCGCCGAAGACGCAACCCTCGTCGAAGTGAATCCACTGGTGCTCACACCTACCGGTGAGGTGCTCGCGCTCGACGGCAAAGTCACCATTGATGACAACGCCGGGTATCGCCAGCCAGAGCAGGCGGACTTTGATGACTCGGCAGCCGACGACATTGAAACTCGGGCCAAAGCCATGGGCTTGAACTACGTGAAGCTGCAGGGCGACGTTGGCATTATTGGTAACGGTGCTGGTCTGGTCATGAGCACACTTGACGTTGTTGCTTACGCTGGCGAAGAGTTCGGGGACATTAAACCTGCAAACTTCCTGGACATTGGTGGAGGCGCATCAGCTGAAGTGATGGCCAACGGGCTCGACATTGTGCTCAACGATCCAGATGTGCAGGCCGTGTTCGTAAACATTTTTGGCGGCATCACTTCATGTGATGCAGTGGCCAACGGAATTTTGCAAGCGGTTGAGCAACTCGGAGAGCGAGTCACTAAGCCGATTGTTGCCCGGATCGATGGCAATAATGCGGTCGAAGGCCGCGCGATTCTCAACAAAGCGGATCACGAATTTATTGAACTGGTAGACACCATGGACGCAGCAGCGCGCCGGGTGGCTGAACTCGCAGCAGCTCGAAAGGGAGCGTAATCCGATGGCAATTTGGCTCAATGAAGATAGCAAAATTCTCGTTCAGGGAATGACCGGGTCCGAGGGCACAAAGCACACGCGCCGCATGGTCGAAAGTGGAGCAAAAGTTGTTGCGGGCGTGACCCCGGGCAAGGCTGGTGCTGACGTAGACGGTATCCCAGTGTTCAATGACGTGGCCTCGGCGATTGCTGCAACAGGTGCGAATGTCTCGGTAATTTTTGTGCCGCCCAAATTCGCTAAAGGTGCGGTCCAAGAAGCGGTTGACGCAAAAATGCCACTCTGCGTTGTAATCACGGAAGGCATCCCGGTCCACGACAGCGCTCAGTTCTACCAATACGCCGTGAACGCGGGAACCACCCGGATCATTGGGCCAAACTGCCCCGGAATAATTAGTCCGGGAAAGTCCAATGCAGGCATTATTCCCGCTGACATCACTAAGCCAGGCCGAATCGGGCTGGTGTCAAAATCTGGAACTTTGACCTACCAAATGATGTACGAACTCCGCGATTTTGGCTTTTCCACCTGTGTGGGAATCGGTGGTGACCCAATAATTGGCACGACTCACATTGATGCCCTGGAAGCTTTCCAAAACGATCCGGAAACAGAGGCAATCGTGATGATCGGTGAAATCGGTGGAGACGCTGAAGAGCGCGCCGCGGCCTATATCAAAGAATATGTCACCAAGCCGATTGTTGGTTATGTCGCTGGGTTTACCGCGCCAGAGGGCAAGACCATGGGTCACGCTGGAGCAATTGTGTCTGGATCCTCGGGAACAGCCGCCGCGAAAGCGGACGCACTTGAAGCTGCGGGAGTCCGCGTGGGCCGTACCCCAAGTGCAACGGCTGATTTGATGCGAAAAATTTTGACGTAAATGCTCGCGCAGTGGAGCGTGCTTTCGGTCACGGTCATTGCTATCGCCATATTTCTTTACGGCGTCTC
>CAJIYV010000045.1 GCA_905181745.1 uncultured Actinomycetes bacterium
ACTCGGTCGACGTAAAAGTTCCCGGCTGCGTATTTTCTATTGTTTTTGTCCACGTCGCTGACGCTCCCGAGAAACCGGTAAGCACCGTGAGGTAGGTAATCCCGATGGCTGCCAAGATCACAGCCGCGCCAAACGCTTTGAGCCATAGAGGTCGGTTTCGGTTGAGCGGCACTCCGCGAGCAATCAACCAAAAAACAACTAACAAGAGAAGGAACGCCACTGCGGCAATCGGGAAAATGTTTCCGTAGTCGACGTGTTCTTGAGGCCATCCAACTCGCTGGGATAAATTTTGCCCCGACGTTTTTGAGATTACGCCAGCTACAACACCAACGGCGGCAGCTATTACTGTCTTGACACCGAAGAAACGCAGCGCCTTAGGGCGAGCGGCGATCAGGATCGCGCCAATCGCGGAAAGCGGAATCAGGAAGACCGCGACATACATTAGAAGGGCTTGCATCGGCACGCCAATAAGCGAGTCGCACATAACCATGAAACCTACCCTCAGGCAAGGCCCTTAGGTTTGAGATACCGCTGGGCCAGCCCGCCAAAGAAATCAAGTGCCAGCGCAATGAGGGCCACCAGTACTGCCCCGACAAAAATTGCTGTGGGTCGACCGTTTTTAAGGCCACCAGCAATAGTTTCACCAAGCCCGCCTCCACCGATGAGATAGGCCAGAGTTGCCATGCCCACGTTAATCACTGTCGCAGTACGAATCCCACCCATGATGACCGGTACGGCGAGGGGTAATTCAATTTGCCTGAGGCGCTGCAGCCCGTTCAGACCCATCCCTTTGCCGGCTTCGATCACAGATTGATCGACTTGCTCGAGTCCAACGATCGTATTTCGAAGCACAGGGAGCAACGCGAATGTTGCCAACGCCAAAACAACGGTAACGGAACCTTGACCAAACGCCACAAAGAAAAGGACTATCAGCCCATAAGCTGGAATTGCCTGGCCAAGTCCAAGCCCGGTAACTAAGTTGTTCTTCAACCGTGGGGCTCCCTCGCGGGTCACCACGATTCCTAGCGGAATCGCAAGCACGATCACCAGAGCAGTAGACCACAAGGCTAAAGAGATCTGTTGCTGGAATTGTGTCCAGAGGCGACTCGGTTCCAAAATGCTCGTTGTGGTTTTATCAAAATCGGAGTAGACCCACACCGCTACCAGTAAAACGGACAGCAGCGCAAAAAAGATCGGAGTCACAATCAAGTCAAGCTGACCAACGATTTGGTTGCGCCGCGATGGCAAGATCCCGGCTGATAATTGAGTGCTAGCCGTGGTACTCATTAATGGTCACCATTACTAGGCTGGCTAATCAACATTGATGCCAGACTCTCAATGGTGCAGGTGCCCAAGTAATTTCCTCGGCTGTCCACTACAGCTGACATTCCTGCCGAACTTTGGAGCATGGAACTCAGCGCGTCTTGCAGAGTGTCCTCTGGTTGTAACTGCACCGTGATTCGCGCCGCCGCGGTGTCCAGCGACTCGGAACGGTTCAGGGCGCGCTCATCAACCCAAGCGACCGGGTGACGCGAGTCATCAAGGAGAACGGCGTACGGGAAGTGCGAATCGTGCAGTTGTGCGAGCGCATCGGTTCGGTTAGTAGAACGACTAATTTCTAATGGGTGCGAAAGCTCAATGTCACGCAGACGCCGCAATGTCAATGTTTTGAGAATCGCTCCAGATCCCAAAAAGTTTTCAACAAACGAGTCCGCAGGATCGGTAAGGATCACTTCAGGTGCATCTAGTTGAGCAATCTCAGACTGATCACGCAGGATCGCAATTCGGTCGCCCATTTTGACTGCTTCGTCAATGTCATGAGTGACGAACACAATCGTCTTCTTCAATTCGGCTTGCAGCCTAAGGAATTCGTTTTGCAGGCGGTCGCGGGTGATCGGATCGATGGCCCCAAATGGTTCGTCCATGAGTAGGACATCAGGATCGGCACCGAGCGCTCGGGCAACACCGACGCGCTGTGCCTGTCCACCGGAGAGTTCCCTGGGATAACGATCTCGGTACACGCTGGGGTCCATGCCAGTCAATTCGAGTAACTCGTCAACCCGATCGTTGATCTTATTTTTTGGCCACTTAAGTAGCTTGGGGACAGTTGCAATGTTTTCCGCGATAGTGCGGTGCGGGAATAGTCCGACTTGCTGAATCACGTATCCCATGCGGCGACGTAATTCATTTGGATCTCCCTCTGTTACATCTTCGCCTTCATAGATGATCCGCCCTGAAGTGGGTTCAATCATTCTGTTAATCAGACGAAGCGTTGTGCTCTTGCCGCAGCCTGACGGCCCAACCAATACAAGAATCTCTCCCGCCGCGACTTCAAGACTCAACCTGTCCACGGCCGGTTTATCAACTCCCGAGTACTTTTTTGTCACACTTTCAAGTGCAATTGTGGGGGTCGTCATCTTGATCTCCTTATTGTCAAAGTTCATGAGCGCACTCCACTCGGATTGGTAAAACGTCCAACTGTGCGCAGGATAAAGTCAACTACCAGTGCAAGAGCTAAAGACAGGATTACTCCGGTCCAGATCGCTTCAAGTGAGTTTGGCAGCGGGAGTCGGGCCAGGCCGCTTTTAATAAAGTCACCGAGGCCACCACCTGCAACCAGGGTCGCAATAGCGGAAATACCAACGGTGAGAAGAGCACTCACTCGAATGCCGGCGAGCATGATCGGCCATGCCAATGGCAACTGGACCTTGCGCAAGATTTGACCTGAGGTGAGGCCCATGCCCTTAGCCGACTCGAGGATGCTGGAGTCGACTGAATCCAGTCCAGCGACCGTGTTTCGCATAATTGGTAGGAGCGCATAGAGGAAAAGTGCAATAAAACTAGGTGCAAATCCGAGACCAACGATCGGTATAAAAATCGTGAACAAAGCCAAACTCGGTATTGTCAAAAACACACTTGCGATAGAAAGCGTGAGTTCTTTTGCAAACGGATTGTGTCTCGTTGCAACGCCTAAGACGATGGCGACGATGCTAGCTGAGATTGTTACCAGGACGACGTAGGTCAGTGTTTGCGCAAGCGTCTCGATGACTAGATCTCCACGCGTTGAGAGATACTCAAACCAACTCGAAATGCCGTCCATGCAAACCCCCTCCTATGGAATGTGGTGGATCAATGTAAAAGGACATGGAGGCAGGGTTCCTGCCTCCATGTCCTTTTATTGACTAACCTGCGATGATTCCTTCTGTTACCAAGAAGTCGGCAGCGACAGCTGAGGCCTCTTCGCCATCGGCTGAAACTCGCTTATTGAGTTCGGCCATCTTGTTGTTGTCCAATGGCGCCAAAATGGCAGCGACAATGGCTTCGAACTGATCTGGCGCTTGGTCGTAGGTCTCGGCACGCATTGCTGCTGAAACGTTGTAGAGGATATTTATGCCTGGATCTTCAACCAGCGTCAAGCCAAGTGCCGGAATCCGACCGTCAGTGGTGTACACCTCACCGAATGTGCAGTTGTTGTCTGCAGTCTCGGTGTAGATAACGCCCGTGTCCAGAATGTTGCGTTGTTCTTCTGGCAATTCAATTCCCGTTGCCGTTTCAGTCAAGATCAGGCCATCTGGGCGATCTGGGAATTCGGTCTCCATGCAGACGACTGCATCTGGGTTGTCGCGCACATACTCCATGAATGTTTGAGTCGTGAACGGCCCGCCGTTAGCTTCAGTCGTTTCTGGACTTGACACGAAACCATAAGTGTTATTGAACGGAGAGCGACCAATCCAGGCGATGCTGTTTTCCTTAAGGTCCATTTCCTTCACTTTACCCGTGAGTTCCGCAGCGTCAAAGCTTGGATTTTCCTGCTCAAGGTGAACCGCATAGCCGGTTCCGTTGTACTCGGGGTAGACATCAATTTCACCAGAAAGTAGAGCAGCCCGGGCAACGCTCGTACCGCCGAGGTTGACCTTGTCGGTGATTTCAGCGCCCGCGGCACCGAACGCTTGAACCAAGATTTGACCGAGCAGAAGCTGCTCATCAAAATCCTTGGATCCCACCGTTACGGAAATTCCATCAAGGCTGTTTGCCCCTGCAACAGTGTCGCCTTGCTCGTTTCCGCTCGAGTCCGAATCACTCGAACACGCTGATAGTGCCAGCGCCGAGGCGGCCATCACGACCACCAACTTCTTAGTTAACGACTTCATATTTCGTACTCCACTCATCATAGGTAAACGGCGATCTGATCCATTCAGATCCAACCTTGCTATGTTCCAACTTACGGCCAATTACGTCCGTGTGACAAGTTCGCGACATAATTAGGACACGATTGGCGTGTAAACATGCGCAGATCGTTATGAATGAGCGCATTACATGAGGACTATCTCATTTACTATCTCATTTACTATCGGATTTGCCGCACCAAAGCTTGCTCGCGCGAATCCAACTCTCGTAAGAGTGGCCGGGCTATTGAGTCAGGCAAACCATCGCTGTCCCGCAAGCGGATCAGTTCCTCCTGCTCGGCGTGCACCATGGAAACCGCAAGGTTAAGCATTTGGGAAATCTCTAGTTCGGCGGTCACTGGCTGCACAGACTCTTGAGCTGACGAACTTCTCAACAGTCGCATCTCCCGATCGCGACGCAATGATTCAACGTCCTCAGGGCTCAGCGGTGTCCCAGCTTGGGTGAATTCCTCAAGCGCGGTGTCAAGACGGATTAAGGCAGCTTTCGCAAGCATCCCCTGCACCCGAGCGATCTCTGCTGTGTCATCGTCGACCGGAATTTTGAGCATCCGGGCCATCGGACCAAGGGTCTCAGCCAAAATCAGAGTAATCACGATAACGAGGAAACTCACCGCGAGAATAAGGTCCCGGTTCGGGAATGGGTCACCCACCATCGTAACTAACGGGATTGAAAAAGCGGCCAAACCTGAAATAGGTCCTCGAGCGCCAGCCCAAGCCATGACCGCGGCCTCGCGACCAAACGTTGCATGACGAGACACCGGTGACTTGGCAAGACGAGTCACACCAACCATTGCGAACACAAAGACTGCTCGGGTAATGATCAACGTTAGGACAACAGCGCCGGTGAGAATTAAGGCCGTGTGTACTTCTGAGGTCTTAAGCCGGCCCAGTACTTCAGGGAGTTGCAAACCAATCAAGAAAAAAGCCAACGCCTGAAGAATGAAAGTGAGATGCCGCCACACCACGGCGCTTTGCACGCGGCCCGCAGCCCCAGGTTCAGAGTTTTGCCGATGTGCAACAAAAAGCCCTGCCACGACTATTGCCAAAATACCCGACCCTTGGGCAGCTTCTGCCGTTATATACACAAGAAATGGCGCAACAATGATCAGTGAATTCGCGGGGACCAGATCATGGCTAGTTCTCAGGAGCCGTCCCATAATCCACCCACTGAAAAGTCCAATACCAACACCCACGAACACGGCAAGTGAAAAATCAACGGCAACTTCGCCCATAGTGATTGATCCGGCAATCGCAGCAACAATTGCCACTTTCAGCGCAGTCAAGCCAGTTCCGTCGTTAACTAAACTTTCACCCTCGAGAATTGACACAAGCCGTCGAGGCAACGACGCTCTTTTAGCAATCGTTCCTACAGAAACAGCATCCGTGGGTGCCAAGACTGCCCCCAGCGCCATGGCAACCGCAATGGGCAGTGCGGCGACCCAGTAACCAACAAACCCCACCGCAAAAGTTGAGAAAACAACAAGGCCAATCGCAAGAACAAACACGGGTCGAGCAACTTTACGCAAATCCAGATACGAAGACCCAAGTGCTTCACCAAATACAAGGGGTGCCAACACAGCGACCAAAATAATTTCCGGGTCGGGGACTTCATTGGGACCAAATGGCGCAATGCCCAACAAGAAACCTGCCCCAATTAGCGGCAATGACATCGACCAACCCCGCTGACGCAGAAATGCCGCGATTACAACAGCCACCACCCCCGAGATTGCGAGGGTAGTAAAGGCGCTGGACACGCTACGACCCTAATGTCTGAACCTTCCTGCTGCTCCACAAGAACTCGATATCAGCGGGAATTTGCACGGTCGGCTCAAATAGGGGACGCTCAAGCCATGGCCAAGTCCGAGGGCAAGCAATCCACACCGGCGAGAAACACCACCAAAAGTGGGAGGCGCGCCCTATGGCTGGCCGTTGGCGCCGCAGTCATGTGGCTTATGGTCGGGAGCTGGGCCGGGCCCTTGGCCGGAAGCCTCTCAGACGTCCAAGAAAATGACAACGCCACATTTTTGCCCTCTTCTGCTGAATCCACAATAGTCAGTGAGGAACAAGAATTTTTTGCAACAAACTCGGCAATCCCGATTTTGGCCGTGATCACACACCCTGACCGCTCACCGCTCACCGCAGCCGATCAAGGAGCCATCACCGAATTTTTGGCCGAAGTCCCGAAACTGATCCTTGCTGACGGATCGCGGGTTGGTGACTATTTGGAATCGGAACAATTGTTCCCACTCCCCTCCGAGGATGGCAAAGCCCTGCTCATCAACATTTCTGTCAATAGCGACCGTGGTGCAGAACGAATCGAAGATGGCGAGTTTGCCTTCGCCGAAATCACAAACGCAATCCGTGACTACGCGGTCTCGTTCGACACACTTCAAATCAACGTCACCGGCCCCGGCGGTTTTCTTGCTGACCTAATCAAGGTATTCGGAGCCATCGATGGCGCGTTACTCCTCGCCACCGCAGTCGTAGTAGCAATAATCTTGATCTTTGTGTACCGCAGCCCAGTGCTGTGGTTAATTCCATTAATTTCGGCCGGATTCGCTCTCGCGGTTGCCAGCGGAATTGTCTACGTCCTGGCAGATAACGGTGTTCTCGTACTTAACGGGCAGAGCCAAGGAATCTTGACCGTATTGGTCTTCGGCGCGGGAACCGACTATTCGCTGCTCCTGGTCAGCAGGTACCGAGAAGAGTTACACAAATATTCAGTTCATACCGATGCGATCGGGGCAGCAATAAAAGGAGTCCGCGCGCCCATCATTGCTTCTTCTGCCACAACTTCAATCGGTCTCATGTGCTTACTTCTGAGTGAGCTCAACTCAAATAAGTCAACTGGCCCGGTGTCTGCTGTCGGAGTGATCGCAGCCATGCTGATCATGCTGACTTTCTTGCCCGCACTACTCACCTTCCCGAGCTTCACCCTCCCCATCCTGGCATTCTTGGTGCCCGCAGTTGTCGGTTTCCTTCTTGGCCTTGTCACAGATGCTCCACTTGCACCTTTCGCCATGATTGGAGGCATCGCGGCCCTGACCACTGTCATCATGTGGATTGTTTTTGGAGTGATTCGTGTTTACTCAAAAAATGGTGGACCATTCAGCCGCGAGCGCTTCCCCGCCGGACGTTGGGCTTTTTGGCCCAAAGTTCCCCAACTCGGTGAGCCAGATAGCAAACTCTCCGGAGTCTGGTCCAAACTATCTGGACTGGTGGGGCGCAAACCACGTGTGACGTGGGTTTCCACCGCGCTGGTCT
>CAJIYV010000046.1 GCA_905181745.1 uncultured Actinomycetes bacterium
GTAACCCTTACCCAGGAATTGATTCGCATTGACTCCAGTAACTGGGGTGATTCGCCCGAAACAGTCGGTGAGGCAGAAGTAGCTGACTACTGTGCCCAGAGATTGCGCGAAGTGGGGTACGACCCCGAGGTGTATGTGACAACCTCTGATACCCGCAGGGGCGTTCACTTGCGGATTCCCGGAACCGACCCGAGCGTCGACGCGCTCGTAGTCCACGGGCATCTTGATGTTGTGCCGGCGATAGCCGCAGATTGGACCCACCCGCCTTTCGGTGCAGAGATCCACGACGGTTTCATTTGGGGACGTGGCGCCGTGGACATGAAAAACATGGACGCGATGATCCTGGCTGTCATGCGCCACTGGGCACGCAATGGAATCCGGCCCAGGCGAGATGTGATCATCGCATTTTTCCCCGATGAAGAAGCAGGTATGCAACACGGGTCCGCATGGGTTGTGAATAACCGCCCCGAGCTTTTTGAAGGAGCCACCGAAGCCATTGGGGAAGTGGGAGGATTCTCGATCTCCGTCCGAGATGATCTGCGTCTATATCCAATTCAGACCGCAGAAAAGGGAATCCGTTGGCTGCGACTTCGAGCGGCAGCCCGCGCTGGACACGGATCCATGATTCACACTGACAATGCAGTTACCGAACTGGCTCGCGCGGTGACGAGAATTGGTGACCACCAATGGCCGGTTCGTCGCACTCGTACGGTAGACGCATTTCTCGCCGAACTCAGTGACGCCTATGGTGTGGAGATTGACGGAAGCAACACTGAAGAATTAGTGTCAAAAATCGGCACACTGGGATTACTCGTGGGTGCCACGCTGCAAAACACGGCAAATCCCTCAATGTTAAATGCCGGCTACAAGGTAAACGTGATCCCCTCGGAGGCCACGGCTCACATTGACGGACGAGTGCTGCCCGGCTTTGAAGCCGAGTTTGACCAGACGATCCGCGAACTTGTCGGTGAGCGAATAAACGTTGAACCCGTGAGCAGTGACATTGCAATTGAATCAACATTTGAGACTGCTACATTTGATTTGATGGCGAGTGTTCTACGCCAAGAAGACTCCGGTGCGCGCGCCGTTCCGTATATGATTTCCGGGGGCACGGATGCGAAAGCACTTAGCAGACTCGAAATCGACTGCTACGGATTTTCACCGCTGCGCATGCCACCCGACTTGGACTACTGGCGTCTGTTCCACGGAGTGGACGAACGGGTGCCAATTGAGGGGTTGCACTTCGGTGTGCGTGCCCTCGATCGCTTTTTGCGCGCGGTCTAACTACATGGCCTTTTCAACCCGATACACCTTTCGACGCAACCGGATCTTTTTGCGGCCATCACGATAAATCTTGGTGCGGTCAAGTTCCCAACGACCACGATCAGCTTTAAAGGTCAGAAACTGCCGCGTTTCCTCACGATCGCTATCGCGCGAAAAGAAAATTTCCCGAAACTCCCAGGTCGGTTCGACGCGCGTCATTGATGTCTCACCCGGGCATCACCTGCGCTGCGCCCAGCCAGATTCGGGATATCCCATGTGCGGGTCCGAGATATCGTTGAGTGCGGCCGTGATCTCCTCGGGCAACTCCAGCTCTTCTGAGCCAAGCGCCAAAAGTAATTGGGCATTGGTCCGTGCGCCCAGAATGGGGGCAATCACGCCCGGGCGGTCTCGCAGCCAAGCGAGTGCAACTTCCGCTGGGCTTGCATCCAGCCCCTGCGCGGCCGTTGCAAGCGCATCGACAATTCTTTTTGCTCGCTCATCCGAATACAGATTCACAAAGGCACTCGTGTCTGGGCTGGCACCACGTGAGTCAATCGGGATTGAGTGCCGGTACTTACCCGTGAGCACACCTCTACCCAGTGGCGACCACGGGAGAATGCCAATGCCGAGGGATTTGGCAGCAGGGACAATCTCACGTTCAACACCGCGCTCCAGCAGTGAGTACTCCATCTGCGTCGTGATCAATGGCGTAGACCCTGGCTTAAGCTGTTGCATCGTGCACGCGCGCGCGCTTTGCCATCCGGAGTAATTGGACATCCCCGCGTAACGCACCTTGCCGGAAGCAATCGCCGAATCAATTGCCGAAAGCGTCTCTTCCAGGGGTGTGTAAGTATCCCAAGCGTGCATTTGCCATAAATCAATGTGATCGACATCGAGTCGTTTCAGACTACGATCAAGGGCGTCGAGTAGATGTCCACGGCTAGCATTGAATCTGCGCTCGGTATTGGGCAACGAGACAGCCTTGGTGGCCACCACAACGGAATCTCGACAATCAAATTCCTGAATAAGGGTGCCCAGCAATTCCTCGCAGACACCCTCTGCGTACACATCGGCGGTGTCGATTAATGTGCCACCGGCGTCAAGAAACGCGGCAAGTTGATCGCGGGCCTCATACTCATCCGTCGTCCGGCCCCAAGTCATGGTTCCAAGCGCTAAACGTCCAACCCGAATTCCCGAATTGCCCAGAGGCCGCTGCTGCATGTCTCAACCGTAGCCCCATGCGGGATGAAAGTTGGGATTGTAGGTCGTAGGCTGTCACTATGGAACTCTCAGTGAACCTCGGCTATTGGGGTGCAGGAAACGATGCGGACAATTTGGAAGTGGCCAAGGAAGCCGATCGGCTCGGCTATTCCTGCGCGTGGGCTGCTGAAGCCTACGGTTCAGATGCGGCCACCGTCCTCACATGGATTGCTGCCCAAACACAACACATTGATGTGGGCAGCGCAATCTTCCAGATCCCCGGTCGGACGCCGGCAAACACAGCAATGACAGCGGCGACTTTGGACACCCTCTCGGCAGGACGGTTCAGACTCGGCCTAGGAGTTTCTGGCCCGCAGGTGTCTGAAGGGTGGCACGGTGTGCGATTCACTAAGCCGCTGCAACGAACCCGCGAATACGTAGACGTAGTGCGAATGGCTCTGTCTCGAACGCGGGTCCAATATGACGGCGATTTTTTTACATTGCCTTTGCCCGATGGACCCGGGAAAGCGCTCACGTTGACGGTCCATCCGGTACGAGAAAATATTCCCATCTACTTAGCATCCATTGGACCCAAGAATCTTGAGCTCACCGGTGAAATAGCAGACGGGTGGCTCGCCATTTTCTTTTCGCCCGAACAGGCCGCCGAGCTTATGAAGCCGTTGATCGCGGGCCGTGAGAAGGTCGGCAAGACCATGGAGGGGTTCGATGTCGTGCCCACGGTACCTGTTGTCCCCGGAAATGATGTTGAGGAATGTGCGAATTTCGTACGCCCGTATGCGGCGCTGTACATCGGCGGGATGGGCTCTCGTGATAAAAACTTTTACAACCAGCTTGCGACCCGCATGGGATATGAGGATGCCGCCATTGAGATTCAGGAAAAATTCATGGCCAAAGATTACGCGGGAGCTGCTGCGGCCGTTCCACTTGAATTTATCGATGCCACTTCATTGATTGGTCCGCCGGAAAGGATCGCAAAACGTTTACCGGCTTATGCCGATGCAGGCGTCACCAATTTGAGTGTGGCTTCATTTGCAGGGTCCCTGAAGGAGCGAGTAGGAACACTTCATGTCATGAAAGAGGCGTTTAAGAGTTCTGGCCTAGGGGATCTGGACGCGAACCTTACCGGATAATTGACATGGCCTGGTATGAAGCGATCGTTCTTGGAGTCCTGCAGGGAATAACTGAATTTCTGCCGGTTTCTTCATCAGCTCATCTCTTTATTTTTAGTCAATTTTTCGGTTGGACCGATCCAGGCGCGGCGTTCACAGCGGTAAGTCAAATCGGTACCGAAGTCGCTGTGATCGTGTATTTCTGGCGTGATATCACGCGAATAGTGTCCACATGGTCGCGGTCACTGGGAAATCCTGCCCTGCGCAAAGAGCTTGATGCCCGGATGGGTTGGTATGTCATCGTGGGAACAATCCCGGTTGCCGCCCTTGGCTTCCTGTTCGCTGACCAAATTGAGACGACTGCGCGCAACCTTTATCTCGTCGCCTTCACACTGATATTTTTTGGAGTCCTGCTCGGAATTGCGGACCGTTATGGACGCAAGATCAAGTCAATCGAAAAGTTGAAACTGCCCGATGCGGTAGCTTTTGGGCTAGGCCAAGCATTGGCATTGATTCCGGGAGTGTCTCGGTCCGGAGCCACGATCACCACCGGGCTGGCACTTGGCTACAACCGGGTTGCGGCGACAAGATATGCATTCCTGCTTGCGATTCCCGCCGTTTTGGGCTCAGGTTTTTATGAAGCGACGAAGATTTCTGACCAGCAAAACGTGGAATGGGGCCAGACCATTTTGGCCACCGTCATCGCATTTTTTGTTGGGTTAGGCGTTATTTCTTGGTTGCTCCGTTGGCTCACCACTCGAACCTACACGCCGTTCGTGATTTACCGGATTGGGCTTGGAATCGTGGTGCTGCTGCTTTTAGCAACTGGGGTGCTGTCTCCTTAGGTGCATCGGCCATGACGCAGGTGCACGGGCCAGTCAGGTTCTGCCCCACGCGAACACCCACACAATGGTGGGCGCGCCGTGGGCTTTCACCACTACGTTATGGGCATGGCTACCGTGCTGCTCGTCCGACATGGACGTACAGAGGCAAACGAAAAAGGAATCCTGGCGGGCACGGCTCCGGGCACCATGTTAGATAGTCGTGGGGTCGAACAGGCGGTCTCACTTGCCGAGCAATTTTCCGGGCTAGAAGTCTCCGCCCTGATCTCCTCACCCCTAGAGCGGACCATGCAAACGGCGCAGAGCCTGGCTACAACCTTGGTGGGCACCTCTGGTGGACCGCTGGAAATATGCACTGAGCAGGCGCTCGCAGAATGTGAATATGGCGACTGGACGGGTCGCAGTTTGAGCGAGCTCGCGCAAGAAGACTTGTGGCGGTCCGTTCAAGACCACCCGGCGTCTGTTGTTTTTCCAGGAGCAAATGGCGAGGCGATGGCGAGTATGCAGTACCGAGCTGTGAAAGCTATTCGACGGTGGAATGACATTTTAGGTCCCGAAGCGGTCTACATTGCTGTATCCCACGGCGACGTGATCAAAGCAATCCTCGCGGATGCCTTGGGCATGCACCTTGACCTATTTCAACGAATCGGCGCTGACCCGTGCTCGGTCAGCGTGGTGAGTTACACGGCTACCAGGCCGTTTGTTTTGAGCTCAAATGGTGATGGAACACAGGCGCGTAGACATGTAACGGTTGCACATAAGAACAAGGATGAAGCACCAGTGGGAGGTGGAGCGGGTGGCTAGGAGAATCATTGAATACCGCCTTCCCGAACGCTTCATTGTCGGAACAGTGGGAATGCCGGGGGAGCGCACCTTCTATTTGCAGGCGAAGTCCGCGGGCGCACTTTCTGCGGTCGCTTTTGAAAAACAACAGGCCGTTGTATTGGCAGAGCGCATAGATGAGTTGCTCGATGAAGTTCGTGTCACCCGCGACCCCAACGGTGTAGTTCCACAAAAGGCACCCAGTGAATTGGTGGACAGTGATCCTCTTGATATGCCACTGTTTGAAGAGTTCCGGGTTGGGGCGATGGCTCTGGGCTGGGACGAAGGAAGTTCATGTGTCGTTATTGAAGCGCACGCGATCGATGAAGAAAGCGAGGAAGTGCCCGAACTAGGTGAAGACGGAGAGCAAGGCCCCGACACAATGCGAGTGTGGCTCAGTGCGGCCTATGCGCGGGCATTTGCCGAACGAACGCGCCGTGTCACCGAATCCGGACGCCCGCCGTGCCCATTTTGTCAACAACCGCTTGACCCTGAGGGTCATATTTGTCCGAGGGCCAATGGGTACAAGCGAAGAGACCTCTAACTCAATCGCACGTGGCTCACTTGAACCAATGGGTCAACTGCGCGGTGCGAGCAATGGCTCCTTGCTATGCAGAGACGATTTAGGGGACCTCTTTGTATACAAGCCCGTATCCGGGGAGAGCCCGCTCTGGGATTTCACTCGGGACACCCTGTGCCGACGGGAGGTGGCGGCCGCGAATCTTGATGGGCTTCTAGGCTGGGATTTGGTCCCCCCAACTCGCTGGACTGATGAGGGACCCATGGGTCCGGGCATGGTCCAACAGTGGGTTGAGGAAGTAGATGAACTGCGTCCGGTAAACATTTTTGACACGCATGAAGTGCCGACCGGATGGCTCTC
>CAJIYV010000047.1 GCA_905181745.1 uncultured Actinomycetes bacterium
TCGGTGAGCCAGATAGCAAACTCTCCGGAGTCTGGTCCAAACTATCTGGACTGGTGGGGCGCAAACCACGTGTGACGTGGGTTTCCACCGCGCTGGTCTTACTCGTCTTCGCCGGGTTTAGTACCACTTTAAATGCAAACGGCGTCGCAACTTCGGAATCATTCACTAACGGAGAAGAAGTTGATTCAGTCATTGGCCAAAACGTTCTCGTCGACCACTTCCCCGGTGGTTTGGGCAGCGAAACAATCGTTACGGCAAATCAAGGCAGTAGCGATCAGGTCTTATCAAAAATTGCAGCAACTCCTGGGGTGGCAGATACCGTTCCCTACCTCAACCCTTCTACGGGAGACCCCACAACCGTTGATGGCCGAATGCTGTTCTCAGTGACGCTGCAATCACCATCTGACTCCGCACAGGCCGAAGTTGTGATCGGAAACTTGAGAACCAGCTTTGAATCAATTCCAGATGCTCAAGCACGCGTGGGTGGCCCGACCGCAGTTGCTTTCGATATCAACGAAGCAAATCTGCGAGACCGTAACGTAATTATTCCCACCGTACTCATTGTGATTCTCATAATTTTAACTATTTTGCTTCGAGCGTTTAACGCGCCGATCATTTTGGTTGGAACCGTTTTGCTTTCTTACTTTGCCACTTTAGGAGCATGCGCTCTCGCATTTAATTACATTTTTGACTTCCCTGGAGCAGACCCATCCTTCCCATTATTCGCCTTTGTGTTCCTCGTCGCCCTCGGTGTTGATTACAACATTTTCCTCTTGACCCGAGTACGTGAAGAAACTGTGCTCCTTGGTACTCGCCAAGGAATATTAAAAGGTTTGACCGTGACCGGAGGGGTAATTACGAGCGCCGGCATCGTGCTTGCCGCAACCTTCCTTGTCCTGGCTGTACTTCCCCTTGTTTCCCTGCGCCAAATTGGATTCGCTGTGGCGCTCGGAGTTCTCATCGACGCATTTATCGTTCGAACAACTCTTGTCCCCGCGCTCGCCTACGACATTGGCAAAAAGGTGTGGTGGCCCAGCACGTTATCAAAAAAGGATGTCTTCAATTAGTCGTCACCTACGGTCTTCATATAATTTCCCCGCTGGACTGGGGAGCACCGTCAATAAAAATATTGGCAACGCGGGCCTCCACATCAAGGAGTCCAACTATGGAAATTGCGTCTTCGAGTGGCTCTTGAGCATCTTGAAAAGTCTGATTCACCAGTGGCTGATCAACCGTGAAGGCAACCGGGTCTTCGGCTGCGGCCTGCATGTATGCCTGCCACGCATAGTTGTGAAGTAAATACGCTTCCTGTGCCGCCTTAATTTTGGTGTGCCATGGCAATATGTTGATTGCGGCGATTTCTCGACCGGCTGCACCAATTGAATCTGCGCCATCAACCGCAATCCTGGCAAGCTCTGCCGTGGCAGCCTCCGACTGTGCATCAGCCGTCGTGCCCTCAAGATCATCCACGTCAAGCCGGTCGAATACCACGGCAGTTCGCTCTTGCACGGTGCCCATGCTCGCCTCAGACGCCTCGATCGCAGTCACCAATCGATCCATTTCAATATTACGGGCCAACCAGTCCGTACCCACCGCCCCGCCAATGCCTAATGTGATCAGAAAGGCAACTGCGCCAGCTACCAGCGGGATCCAAGTGTTTCGCTTCACCCCCGCATTCTCACCTATTGGCGGTCTGGCTCCCACATCCGAGGGGGATCCGCTAAGTTTATGGGGTGACTTTTACCCCGAATACCACCTATTCTTGGCAAATCGGGTATCAAGCAGCCCTTAATAAAGTACGTTCCCAACTCACTCATGCTCCAGAAAATGCCCCGATTCGATTAGCGAAGAAAACCAGCAATCTTTTCCGAGACCGAGCGGCCACCCAGGCAAATGGACTAGATGTGAGCTCATTTAGCTCAGTTTTCGAAGTAAATCCGGTCAATCGCACGGCTGAAGTGGGCGGTATGACCACCTACGAAGACCTTGTCGCCGCCACCCTCCCCTACGGTCTGATGCCGCTCTGCGTTCCGCAACTGCGCACGATCACACTTGGTGGAGCGGTGACCGGACTCGGAATTGAAAGCGCAAGTTTTCGAAACGGAACCCCACATGAGTCCGTACTGGAAATGGATATTTTGACGGGCACCGGCGACGTCATCACAGTAAGTGGTCACGAGAATGATCCGCATCGGGACCTGTTCTTTACATTTCCTAATTCCTACGGATCACTCGGCTATGCACTCAGACTCAAAATAGAACTTGAACCGACTAAGCCATTCGTGCACATCACACATCTCCGATTCGAATCGGCCGCAGCACTAACTGTCGCATTAAAGGATCTATCGGCCTCTGCGATGTTTAACGAATCCCCGATTAATTTTCTTGACGGCACGGTCTTCTCACCCACGGAGCACTACCTCACGGTCGGCACCATGGTTGGTGCATTGCCCGCTGGAAAAAATACCAGCGACTACACCGGCATGTCGATTTATTACCGATCCATCCAGAGTCTCGCTGAGGACTACCTCACCATTCACGACTACCTATGGCGTTGGGACACCGACTGGTTTTGGTGCTCGCGTGCCTTCGGAGCCCAACATCGAATCGTGCGATCCCTGTGGCCAAAATCGCGACTGCGCAGTGACGTCTACTGGAAAATAATTGCCATCAACCGTAAACTTAAGCTGGCCGAAAAGCTTGACACGCTCAAACGCAAGCCTCCCCGTGAACCCATTGTGCAAGATATCGAAATCCCAGTTGACCGGCTACCCGAATTTCTCGACTTCTTTCACTCCCAAATCGGAATAGAACCCATTTGGCTGTGCCCACTGCAGCAGCGCGATCCCGAAGTGCGTTGGCCACTCTATGAATTCGACCCTGATCGGCTCTACGTGAATGTGGGTTTTTGGTCAACCGTTCCGCTCATAAATGGGGAGAGGCCTGAACAAGGAGTAAAGAATCGGGAAATTGAGCACGAAGTTACCAAAATGGAGGGTCGTAAGTCCCTATACTCAACGGCGTTCTACAACAAAGACGAGTTTTGGTCGATATATGGCGGCCAGGATTACGAACAAATTAAGAAGAAGTACGACCCCCAGGGGCGCTTCCTCGGTTTATACGAGAAGGTGGTTGAACAACAGTGAAACTAGCTGATGCATTTAACATGGTTGTTGGGCCTGAACGCAATGTGAGTTTTCGAGCCTATGACGGTTCAACTTTTGGCCCACAAGATCATGATGCAATTCTGGAAATTACCACCCCGCGAGCGATCCAATACCTGGCATCTGCACCGAGTCAATTGGGTATTGCCCGCGCCTACGTCAATGGCGATCTTGAGATTGTGGGAGACGCTTACACAACACTCTCGCGCCTTTACCCCATGGATACACGCCATTTAACACGCAGCGACAAAATCACTCTGTGGAAAAAATTTGCGCCATTTGCCTTTAAGCGGCCAAAACCACCCGCCCAAGAGCGAGTGCTGGCTGGCACGCGTCACTCAAAGCGCCGAGATGCACAAGCCATCCAGCACCACTACGACGTGTCAAATCGTTTTTATCGTTGGGTCCTTGGTCCCTCCATGGCCTACACGTGCGCAGTATTTCCCACAGAGGATGCAAGCCTTGAAGTGGCTCAAGAAGGAAAATTCGATTTGGTTGCTCGAAAATTAAACCTTAAACCCGGCATGACACTTCTTGACGTTGGCTGCGGCTGGGGCGGCATGGTTCTGCACGCGGTCAAGAATTATGGCGTCCAGGCAATCGGTGTCACCCTGTCTGAACAGCAAGCAATCTGGGGGCAGGATGCGATCAAGGAAGCAGGCTTAGAGGGGTCAGCCCAGATCCGCTTTTGCGACTACCGCGATGTGACCGAAACTGATTTTGACGCGATTTCCTCAATCGGTCTCACCGAACATATCGGCCGCGCACACTACCCCGCCTACTTTAGTTTCCTCAATGACAAGCTCAAGCCCGAAGGTCGCATGCTCAACCACACTATTACTCGACCCGGCGACACCGAGCCCACCCATTACCGAAAATCTTTTATCAACCGTTACGTGTTTCCCGATGGGGAACTTTCCGCACCCGGCGTAATTATGAACGCATTTAATGACTCAGGATTTGAAATCCGCCACGGCGAGAACTTGCGTGAGCATTATGCACTCACACTTAAACATTGGTGTCAAAACTTGGAGGACCACTGGGAGGAAGCGGTCACTGAGGTAGGACTTGGTACCGCGCGAGTCTGGCGTTTATACATGGCCGCATCACGGATGGGATTTGAAATGAACACAATCCAGCTACACCAGATGCTCGGTGTCAAACTTGGACCTCGCGGCAAATCGGGCATGCCACTTCGCGCTGTTTTTAGCTAATCAGGCACCGACATAAATATGGACCGCTTCGTCTAGGGGAACCTCCGTGTATTCACCCGCACTGCCAATGAACACTCCAGTCTCTGAACGATAAGCATTAACGCGAGCACCCGGTAAGGCGCCGACACGACGCAGGCGCGCCATCACCAATTCATCGAGTTGAATTGTCTCGGCTAACCGACGAATGGTGACCTGTCGGGGCTTACTCACAACAACCTCAACAATATTTACAACTTGAGAATCTACCTCACCTGGTTTGGTGTAGGTCGGATCAATCTCTTCCAACCCTGGGATCGGGTTACCAAAGGGGGACACCGTGGGGTGCGAAAGCAACTCGAGTAAACGGACTTCAACCGCTGTGCTCATCACATGCTCCCAGCGACAAGCCTCGGCATGGACTTCCTCCCACGGCATTTTTAACACGTCAACCAACATGCACTCAGCAAGCCGATGCTTGCGCATCACTTGTGTGGCATGCTCGCGACCTTCCGGAGTGAGTCTGAGGTGGCGTTCTTTATCAACGTGAACAAGTCCATCGCGTTCCATACGCGCAACCGTTTGCGAGACAGTTGGACCACTTTGCCCAAGCCGCTCAGCAATTCGAGCACGCATGGGCGGGATACCTTCTTCTTCTAGCTCGAAAATGGTCCGCAGATACATTTCAGTGGTATCAATGAGGTCGTTCACGTCGCTAGCGTACCCGAGCGAGGCCTCCTACGGGAGCATTCTGCAACAGCCCGATGAATCCCTCACCTTTAACAAGCTGTCGAGCAATCAGGCGCTGAGCGGTTAAGGCCTCTAGGCTGTTGCCATGAGTTCGGTCATGTGGTTTCGGCGGGATCTGCGACTCAAGGACAACCCGGCGCTGCTTGACGCGATTGCTTCTGACCCCAACGTCTTTGCCCTTTTCGTTCTCGATCCGGTTCTGTGGGGGCAGCCCGGTTCGGTTCGCACGAACTACCTGATTGACTCACTTTCGAAACTGAACACTCAACTCGCAGGGCGACTGGTTATTCGATCGGGCTCGCCATCAGTAATCGTTCCCAATTTTGCACGTGAGGTTTCAGCGGGAACCGTCCACATTGCCGCTGACTTTGGACCCTACGGACAAAAACGCGATAATGCTGTTGAGGGTGCGCTCACAGATTTTGGGGTTGACTTAGTTCGTGTCGGGTCGGCCTACGCTGTTGCACCCGGTCGCGTCCGAAAAAGTGATGACACTCCCTATCGAGTGTTCACACCCTTTTATAAGGTCTGGACGACTCACGGGTGGCGCACACCAGCCGATTCGATTCCCAAGAATTTTGTGTTTCAATCCGCCCCCACTGAGCAACTCCCCCAACCCAATTTGATTCCTGGGCTGACCCTTCCCCCAGCTGGTGAGGAAGCAGCCTGGAAGTTCTGGGGTGAGTTTAAAGAAAAAGCACTCGCACACTACGCGGACGATCGAAACCGCCCCGATCTGGCAGGAACCAGTTCACTCTCACATCACTTGAAATATGGTGAAATCCATCCACGCAGTGTGCTGGCTGGGCTTGGTGACAGCGATGAAGTATTTCGAAAGGAAATTTGCTGGCGTGAGTTCTACGCCGATGTGCTTTTCAATACACCCCAAAGCACGCACGCTTCTCTCAACGAGAAGTTCGACGTCAACATGCCCTGGGCAAGTGGTGCTACCGCTGAGGAACACGTGAATGCGTGGAAACAAGGTCAGACAGGATTCCCGTTTGTTGACGCGGGGATGCGACAACTACGTGCCGAGGGCTGGATCCACAACCGGGTTCGCATGGTCGTTGCCAGTTTTTTGATCAAAGACCTGCATATCCCTTGGCAGGTGGGTGCGCCGTGGTTCATGCAGTGGCTACGCGATGGTGATATCGCCAGCAATACTCACGGTTGGCAGTGGACCGCCGGATGTGGGACCGATGCATCACCGTTCTACCGGGTCTTCAACCCGATCACTCAGGGCATCAAGTTCGATCCCCACGGGGACTACATCAGACGTTATGTTCCCGAACTTGCCCACTTATCCGGCGCCGCTGCCCATGAACCATGGAATACACCCGATGGATACTCACATCACTATTCAAGACCCGTTGTCGACCACAAAGTGGAGCGTGAGGTGGCCCTAGCCAACTATGCCGCTGCCAAAGAAAACTTTGCGAACTCGGGCTCATAGGCTTAGCCCCATGCAAACCTTGGCCGTGCTCTCCATGAAGGGCGGTGTGGGTAAAACCACTGTAGCTCTCGGTTTGGCAAGTGCCGCCTGGCGCCGAGGCGAGCGGGTTCTCGTTATCGATCTTGATCCCCAAGGCAATGCCACCATGGGTCTGGGCGTAACCAATCCTGAGTTCACCATGAATGACGTCCTTGCCGATCCAAAACCTGGAATTGCAGCCGATGCGATCGTTGACTCCGCCTGGGGCAATCGAGTTCAAGTTCTATGCGCAGATTGTTCCCTCGAGCACCGCAACACAATTGAAGGCCCACTTTCTTCCCAACGTCTGCGAATCGCATTGGGTAATCTCCCCCGACAATACGACCTAGTGCTCATTGACTGCCCACCCTCTCTGGGTGAAATGACGCGCAATGCCCTACACAGCGCAACTGATGCGCTAGTTGTTACCGAGCCCGCCTACTTTGCTTTGGCTGGAGCCGAGCAAGCGGTTGAAGCCGTTGACGTTATCCGCTTGGCATCCAACCCAATGCTCAATCCGGCACAAATCCTGCTCAATCGGGTTCGCCCAACTGTCGCCGAGCACCGTAACCGCACAGCGGAGCTACGCGAAGCTTTTGGTCCTGTTGTTCTTGAGGTTGAAGTTCCAGAACGAAATGCAATCACCCAAGCGGAGGCCGCCGGGATGCCAATTCACGCGTGGGACTCACCAGCAGGACGTGAACTTGCCGCGGTCTTTGATCAAGTAATAGCAATCATGTCACCGAGGAAAAGGTTGTGGGGCTAGTCATGGCTAAACCAGAATTCGATGTAACTCCAAGGCCATCTTTGCGCAAGGCTGGGGATTCAAGTGTTCACCCCGTATCGGAGACCAAGTCTTCCGAACCCAAGCGAATGGGTCTAGACGCAACCGGTTTCGGCAATGCGAGCGACTCGGTCACACGCCCACGTCGTGAAAAACTAGTCGAAGTCTCAATCGCTATTCCCAAATCACTTCGCAAGAAACTAAAATCCGATGCAAAAGCTAAAGGCATCTCGGTCAATGAACTCATCGCTTTGCGCTTAAACGAGTACTGAGTGACGCCGGTGAGCTTGGTGGCTCGCTACGGACTTAATCGTTCAATGTTCCAGCTTGCGTCTTCCTGCAAAACATATACGAGCCGATCGTGTAGGCGAGATTCACGGCCTTGCCAAAACTCAATGCGATGTGGGAGCACTTGCCATCCTCCCCAGAAATCTGGCACCGGGATTAGCTCAAGGTCTAGGAAACGCTCTTCGTAATGCGCGAAACTCGAATCAAGAGCTTGTCTGCTTTCCAACACTGTGGATTGCTTACTCGACCATGCCCCGATCTGCGACTGGCGTGGACGGGAGTGGAAATACTCTTCCACCATATCTCTAGGAACAAGGTTCGCTTTGCCCGAAATGATCACCTGCCGGTGTAGTTCGTACCAGGGAAAAAGCAACGTCACGTTCGGATTGGCCACAAGATCTGAACTCTTACCTGACCCAAGGTTTGTGTAGAAACTAAACCCCGAATCCGAAAAATCCTTGAGAAGGACCGTTCGAGAACCCGGACGCGCATTTCCCTGTGGATCTAGCCCTACGGTGCTCACCACCATTGCATTTGACTCCAGAATTGGGGAATCCCGCGCGTGCTCGAACCAGTGTCCAAATTGCTCAATGGGGTCGGCCGCCATCATCTCCTGGTGTAAAACCCCAAGGTCATAGGAAATCCGAAGCTCACTCACGGGAACCTGAGGCATCTTCACCATGCCCTGATCTCACCACGTATCAGCCGATCCCACCAGTTCAGTAGCTCAGATTCTCGATATGTCCCCACACCACTGTCACTTTCCTGCCCTAAATGAAACCTTTGGCACCCCCGGCCCAATCCACTGGTGCCGGTTCCACCGGGGCACAATAAACTAGGGGTATACCCCGGTTAGGCCCAGCCTAAACTCGACCTGGGCTCGGCCTGTCGCTAACAGGTCAATACATCACACCCAATGTGAACCGTCTTAAACCAAGGAGCAAACGTGAGCAACATTGTGATCCCGGCCGAACTTCTCCCAGTTGATGGACGATTCGGCAGCGGTCCCTCTAAAGTGCGCAAGGAGCAAACTGACGCGCTAGCCGGTGTCTGGGAGTCCTACTTAGGAACCTCCCACCGTCAAGCGCCAGTGCGCGCACAAGTGCAGCGATTACGCGAGGGGCTGGCAAGCCTGTTTGATCTCCCCGAAGGCTACGAAGTAATTTTGGGCAATGGCGGCTCGACCGCATTTTGGGATATTGCTTCATTTGGATTGATTCGCGATCGGGCTCAATTCCTTTCTTTTGGTGAATTCGGTGCAAAGTTCGCATCCGGTGCGCAGAAAGCACCGCACCTGGGCGAGCCTGATATTCGTAAATCTGATCCGGGGAGCGCTCCAATGTTTGAAGCGCTTGTAGGCATTGACGCTTACTGCACGCCCCACAACGAAACTTCAACTGGAGTCGCCGTGACTCCGCAGCGTATCGTCGGAGCCGACCCAGAATCACTTATGGTTATTGATGCAACTTCCGGTGCGGGTGGCTTGCATGTCGATATCACCGAGTGTGACACCTACTACTTCGCGCCACAAAAAAGTTTTGGTTCCGATGGTGGTTTATGGTTCGCGCTGATGTCTCCGGCAGCAATCGCTCGGGCCACGCAAATCAAGCAGCTAGGTCGCTGGATTCCTGACTCCCTAGATCTAGTGACCGCGATTGACAACTCACGATTACAACAGACATACAACACTCCCGCACTTGCCACGATTTACATGATGGCTGAGCAAGTAGATTGGTTTAATTCCAATGGTGGACTGGCATGGACCACTGCGCGCACTAAGGAATCCTCTGACTTGCTCTACTCATGGGCCCAAGCACATAGCTTACTTAGCCCTTTTGTGGCGGACCCCGCTTTGCGATCAGGGGTTGTTGCAACAATTGACGTTGATGAATCAATCGATGCAACCTCGATCACGAAGGCACTGCGCGCGCACGGAATTGTTGACACCGAGCCCTACCGCAAACTTGGACGCAATCAACTACGCATCGCAGTGTTTCCCGCCGTTGACCCACAAGATGTTCACGCCCTGATTGCCTCGATTGATTTTGTCATTGCGCAGCTTGCATGAGCAAACTGGCTGCGGCGGTACCCAAACGTGACAGTCCGACTTGGGCTTCCTACCTGCTCATTACCTCCTACTCATGGTTCATCTTCGGTTTGAGCGCAACTCAGGCGTTGATAAGGGACGAGCAGGGAACTTCGCGCACGGTGTCGAGTTTGCATGCAGTCTTATTCTCATTGGGTGGGATTGTGGCCGGGCTCATTGCAGCACGTTTGATTCTGGCTCTCGGCCGCGGAAAGTTCCTCAAGGTCGCGGTTGTTGGGGCGACAATCGGCGTCTTGATCTACACGGTCCCAGGCGGAACTGCGGTCACTCTCATTGGCGCATTTGTCGCCTCATTATTTGGCTCTGCAATTATTGTGGGAGCGAGTGCTTTTCTCTTCGACTACCAAAAACAAGCCGGCCCAGCAGCTGTCACTGAAGCAAATGCACTTGCAGCTCTCGGCGGCATTTTGTCGCCTCTCGCCGTTGGATTCGGTGCGGTATTTTTCTTCGGCTGGCGGTTTGGTTTGTGGGTATTATTTATCGGATTTGCCATGAGCCTTCTGCTCATGCGTAGAAGTCCACATGTTTTCCAGGTTCCCATTGACGAACATATCCGCGAGGCGAGCCGGGCTCAGTTCCCGCGCAGATTCTGGTGGGCACTTACGACCCTTTTTCTATTGCTGAGCACTGAATTCACCCTCACCTTGTGGAGTGCTGACCTACTCCGTGATAGAGCAGGTTTCGAAGCGGGTGCTGCGGCGGCGTCCGTCGCAGCCGTCACCGGTGGACTCTTCATTGGCCGAGTTTTAGGTTCACGCTTTGCCGAATACTTCCCCGTTGATCGGATCCTGACCCTGGTTGTACTCATTGCTTTGGGCGGATGGCTTGTCGTGTGGTTTTCCTCCGCCGCTGCCGTGATTCTCCTCGGGCTTGTGATCACCGGAATCGGTGCGGCGCTGTTTTGGCCACTGGGACTCAGCCGTGTGGTCATGGCTTCCGGCGGTCAAAGTGACCGTGCCTCAGCGCTTTCTGCTGTTGCTGGGGCAACCGCAGGTGGCATCGGCCCATTCATTCTTGGCGCACTGGCAGACTTAGTGGGAGTTCACACCGCCTTTTTGTTACTCCCGGTCATATTGCTTTCCGGTCTTTTCCTGATCAGAATCAAACCCGTCACCAGGGCGATCACTCCGACGATCACGGGATACAGCGAGGCGTAATTGAAGTCCTGGTCCCGCACCACTTGGGTGGGATCAGTGCTTTTAGTGAGATCCGGACTTTCCGTGAGATCTTCCGCCGCGAAGGCGGCAGCCACTTCAGGTAGGTCAACCCGAATCAGTCGGTCGTCATCTTCACTCGCAATCGCAATCGCATTTTCACCGGGCAGCCACGCAATCGCTTCACCTTGGGGCTGGCCCGGTAGGTCAACTATTTCGTCGACCACCCCAACTGGGAGACCGCGAAAAAACTGTGCTTGGAAATAGTCACGAAGAACAAATGTGGTCCCGTCAGGCTTTATTGCACCATCTGTGATGAGACCGGTAGCCGAGCTGACCTTCTTCGCAATATTGATCCCAGACTTTCTCAGTTTTTTAGGTAACGCATAGATCGAACCACTGGCCATTTGCTTGGTCACAATCCACAACTGTTGGGAATTGGGGTCTGCCAAAATCGTCTCCGCATTATGCGGACGGTCTTCATAGGTAAACCGATACCGCTGCGTTTGCGCACTCGTCTTACCAAGTTTTTTTGGCTCCCGGACTCGATAAATAGAGACATCACTCCACGAGTCTCGATTGTCACCAATGTCACCCACCCACAACACAGGTCTCCCTCGGGCATCAACACCGGCGGCCAAACCTTCGAAATCACGAGCGGACACATCACGCAATGTGAGTTCGCCAACAACGGCACAATTGGAAAGTTGCAGGGCATAAAGCCTGGCTTTGTCGCCAGAGTCGTTGTGAACCCACATGACACCAGAATGCAATTGTGAGGGCGCCATCCCACTGATTTCGGTTAAGCGAGGATCTGTCAATTCACAGATTACTTCAGGTGAAGACGCCACAATTGCCGAAGTGGGAAGCATGAGCACAGACACCGTAATAATTACGGAACCGAAAATTCTGAAAATCAGAGTGACCCAATCGCTGCTACAAAAACACTGCCGACGAGGGCTACCAACACCACAATGGTGACAATTCGACGGAATCTGTTGGTCATCTCACTACCTTAAAGCAATGAAAGACGCTGGGGCTGCAGGTGGCTAATCTTCTCCTATGGCTGCATCTGATTCGAACGCGATTCTCCCTGTACGAATTGGTACCGGACTCGCGATTGTTGCAATGGTGATCGCGGGGGTCATTGGACCAATCTCGCCAAGTGAACTGACAAACGGTGAGGTGTGGTGGTTCGGCGCCGCATTGATTGCAAGCGTAAGCGGCGGATTGGGATTACTGTTTTTACAACGACGCGCACGCACGCTGTGATTCAGGGCCTAGTCGATACTTGCTGAACCTGCGCGCTCTACGGGAGTGAAGCCCGGGTCAACCGTGCCAGAATGTGCACCGCAGCCATAACTCAAAGCAACTACACGACCGTCTGCCGGTGAGAGCGCATTGGTACATACCGCGAATGCTTGACCCAGCGCACCGGCCAAAGAGTTGTGAAAACCGCAACTACTGCACGTGGCCGGAGCAAGCCGAGCCATCTCTGTCACTGGCCCAAACTCACTTTCATCCCAACGTTCGGCAGCCTGTTCCCGACCGGCGACAGAAAGAACGCGAGCGCGTCCAAGTCCCAATTCCCAACCGGACATAATGCCCCGGTAATCCTCGATATATTCGAAGTCTTCATCTACTTCGCTTGCAAAAAATTCGGTGAATCCCGCTGCGAGCCGTTCGTCATTTGCGTTGACCGGAAGCACGTCTCCCGGGCTGAGGTCACCGGGTTGAATTCGCTCACTCCATGGGACCCACACTGGGGCGACCAGTGAATCAGGGCCCGGCAGTAGAACTACGTCGGTGACCGTAACCGTGGACTTGCTTTGCGGGGTAGTAGCCAAAGTGACGGCCCATTGCCAGCCAAGATAGGCGGGGTTGCTACAGCTAAAAAGGTGGGTTGCCAGCTTCTCGGCCTCCATGATCAGGCCCAGGTGTTCCCCAATGAACTCAGAATTACCCGCCTCAAGGATTGCGGCAGCCTTTGCTTGATCAAGTGCCTTAACCAATCTCGGGTCGGCTTTAAGATCGGGGACCTGCGAGGCAAGGGCTTGGGCTGATATTTTCGTGCTCACCCACTGATTATCTCCCATGAGGCGCGAGGTGGGGAACAGCGGGTAATGCGACCGCCCTCACTTCACAGTTTCGCGAGCGTGAGTGC
>CAJIYV010000048.1 GCA_905181745.1 uncultured Actinomycetes bacterium
ACGGGCGAGGAGTCAATTTCCATCCGCAAACGACTCGCTGACTCATCCATTAGGTCAATTGCCTTGTCGGGTAGAAAGCGACTGGTGATGTAGCGATCGGACATAGTTGCCGCGGCAACGAGCGCCGCATCAGAGATCACGACTTTGTGATGGGCTTCATATTTTTCCTTGATACCCCTGAGAATCGCAATGGTGTCTTCGACACTGGGCTGGTCAACAAATACCTGCTGGAAGCGCCGCTCAAGTGCCGCGTCTTTTTCAATGTATTGACGGTACTCGTCCAGCGTGGTCGCACCGATCATGCGTAACTCACCCCGGGCAAGCATTGGCTTCAACATATTGCCCGCGTCCATTGCCGAATCACCGCTACTTCCAGCGCCAACAACTGTGTGGAGCTCATCGATAAAAGTAACTATTTGACCGTCACTACCTTTGATCTCGTCAAGGACTGCCTTCAAGCGTTCTTCAAATTCACCGCGGTACTTTGCCCCAGCAACCATTGCGCTCATATCGAGAGAAATCAGGGTTTTCCCAACGAGCGAAGTGGGGACATCCCCTTCGACAATACGGCGCGCCAAACCTTCCACGACGGCCGTTTTTCCCACCCCTGGTTCGCCGATCAGAACCGGGTTGTTCTTGGTGCGACGAGAAAGAACTTGGATAGTTCGACGCACTTCCTCATCACGACCGATTACCGGGTCGATCTTGCCTTCGCGGGCCAGCGCGGTGAGGTCAAGGCCATACTTGTTAAGTGCCTGGAAAGTGCCCTCTGGGTCCTGTGTGTTCACGCGTGCGCTCCCTTTTGTTTCTAATAGTGCTTGGAGTAACAACTCACCGGTCGCCCCCTCTGTTGAAAGTATTTTTTTGACTTTGGAGTCGCCGCTCTTTGCTAGAGCAATGAGGAGATGTTCGGTGCTGACGTACTCGTCACCGCGCTCTTTAGCGAGTACATCTGCTTCCTTGAGAACTTTGAGGGTAACGTGACTGAATTTCGGGGCTGCAACAGTTGACCCAGAAGCAGAGGGAAGTGCCTGCAAGTCTGCCCGCACCCTTGTCATGAAGGTGGGCACGTCCACACCAAGATGCTCAAGTAGAGCAGTCGCGATACCGGGTCCTTGTTGTAATAGTGAGTCAAGAAGGTGAATGGGCTCAACTAAGGGGTTTCCTTGGGCAGCAGCAATTCGAACTGACGCACCGATGGCGTCCTGGCCCTTAGTTGTGAATGCAATGTCCATTACTGTCCCGGATTCCTGTATCGCGGTTGCCACACCACCAAAGCGCGTGATGTGCGTTCGCGGTGAAACTCGCCGAGTTGTTCACGAAGGGCCAGGACTTGTTCTTCAAGTTCAATCACTCGCTTAATTCCTTCAATGCTCAAACCTTCGGCTGATAATTGTGAAACGTAGCGGAGTCGTTGGACGTCGCGCGCGCTGTAAAGTCGATTTCTTCCCGCGACTCGGTGTGCCGATACGAGACCGACTCGGTCGTATTGTCGCAAGGTCTGCGGATGCAATCCCGCGAGTTGCGCGGCGATCGAAATCGCGTACACCGGAGTATCGGAAGCAACAATGTTGTCGTCATTTGGAATGCTCATGGTTTTGCCCCGAGCGCGTATATCTCTTTGCGTGGATCTTGATCAATTGTTGCTTGGGCGAAGGCTTCTAAGGCAGTCTTTGCGTCCTCGTTTAAGTTCTGCGGGACTGCGACATCTATCACCGCAAGAACGTCGTGGTTCTTGCCGTCCTTGCCGCGGACACCTTTTCCCTTAATTCGGAAAGTCCGACCAGTCGTAGTTCCCGCTGGAATTCGCATATTGACAGTTCCACCGCGGGGAATTGGAATTGGAATATCAGCGCCCAGTGCTGCTTCAACAAAAGTTACCGGGACCTCAACGCTTAAATTTTCGCCTTTGCGTGTGTAGAGCGGATGGGGCTTAACCGAAACTTTGACGAATAGGTCTCCACCGGGGCCTCCCCGCTTGCCGAGGCCGCCTTTACCTTTAAGCCGAACTTTTGACCCGTCTTTGACTCCTGCCGGTATTCGCGCCTGAACGGTTCGATTGCTTTTGCCACGACCGGAACCGTGACATCTGTTACACGGGTCATCTACGAAGAGACCACGACTCTGACACGTTGGGCAGGGTTCAGCGAATGCGAATCCGCCCGCATTACGTGAAACCTGTCCATTTCCTTGGCACGTTGGGCAGACCTTGGGAGTGGAGCCGGCTTTCGCTCCGGTGCCGTGACACATCGAACATGGCGCATCACTTTGAAGATTCAACGGTACCGTCACACCGTCCAGGGTGTCGTTGAACGACAAAGCAAGGGCGGTCTCGATATCTTGTCCGCGTCGTGGCTGCTGCGAGCGTCCGCCGCCGCCTCGATTAAATAAACCGCCAAGGAAGTCACCAAATCCACTTTGGTCGCCGCCGAATAGGTCTTCGTAGTTGACGTTGTACTTTCCGCCGCCTCCCTGACCGGGACTGTAGCCCCCGGATGCGAAAAGAGCTCGACCTTCGTCGTATTCTTTCCGTTTCTTTTCATCAGATAATACGTCGTAGGCCTCAGAAACCGACTTGAATTTGTCTTCCGCTTTCTTGTTTCCCGGGTTCTTGTCGGGGTGAAGGTCGCGTGCAAGTTTGCGGTACGTCTTTTTCATTTCATCGGGTGTCGCATCTTTACTGACACCCAATAAGGCGTAAAAGTCCTTCTCGAGCCAATCCTTATTCATTGCATGTCTCTATCCATTTGGTCCCGGTCCACACTCACGTACCAGCGACGCTGACCCGTGCCGGGCGCAAAATCCTGTCGCCCTGCCGGTAACCCTGCTGGAAGATTGCCGTCACGGTTGGTTCCGAACATCCTTCAACCTCTTCACTGGCTAATGCTTCATGCATATTCGGATCGAATGGATCCTGTGCCGCACCAAATTTCTCTAGGCCAAGTTTGTTCAAAGTCGCCTCGAGTTTCTCACCAACGGTTTTGAATGCACCGTTGAGTTCGTCATGCTCGCGTGCTAACTCAAGATCATCGAGTACCGGCAGGAGTTCTGAGAAGACGGCACCGATTGCCAGTTGACGGTTCACTTCCCGGTCACGGTCGACCCGTTTGCGGTAGTTCGCGTACTCGGCATGTACCCGCTGTAAGTCTTCAGTGAGTTCACTGACTTTTTCTTCAAGCCCGCCGGCTTCACCTTCAATGATCTCTGCTTCCGCGTCCATCTCGGTGAGAGGTTCGCCAGCGTCAGGCTGGCGAACCTCGAAGGTGTCGGGATCTATTCGACGTTTGTCGTTCACCCTTACACCCTCTTCTTCACTCACTTGGATTCATCCTCGTCGACGATCTCTGCATCAACAACATCTTCTTCAGATTTATCTGCCGCTGCTTCGGCGCCTTCTTCAGATCCGTCAGCTTGTGCATCGCTGTACATTGCAGCTCCGAGTGCCTGGCTTGCGGCTGCGACCTTGTCCGTTGCTGACCGCATTCCGGGGCCATCGTTTTCTTCGATTGCCTTCTTGAGTTCTTCCAGCGGACCCTCAACATTTTCCTTCGCTTCTGCGGGGACTTTGTCGGCATTGTCAGCCAGGAATTTCTCGGTTTGATATACCAGCGCTTCAGCGTTATTACGGACTTCAGCTTCCTCGCGGCGTTGCTTGTCCTCATCTGCGTGTGCTTCCGCATCACGCATCATGCGATCAATGTCTTCCTTGTTTAGGGTTGATCCTCCGGAGATTGTCATAGACTGTTCTTTGCTGGTTGCGGTGTCACGAGCTGACACATGCACGATTCCGTTGGCGTCGATGTCGAATGTGACCTCGACCTGCGGGACTCCACGCGGTGCTGGAGGCAGGCCGGTGAGGTCAAACGTTCCCAGTTGCTTGTTGTAAGCAGCCATTTCACGTTCACCCTGATACACCTGAATGGACACTGAAGGTTGATTGTCTTCTGCAGTCGTGAATGTTTCTGAACGCTTGGTGGGGATCGTGGTGTTACGTTCGATCAACTTGGTCATGACTCCACCCTTGGTTTCAATTCCAAGGGATAGTGGGGTGACGTCAAGTAGTAGTACGTCTTTCACGTCTCCGCGAAGAACACCTGCTTGCAGTGCCGCTCCGATTGCTACAACCTCGTCTGGGTTAACACCCTTGTTAGCGTCTTTGCCGGTCATTTCCTTGACCAGATCAGCAACTGCCGGCATTCGAGTTGATCCACCGACGAGTACAACCTGATCAATGTCGCTGATTTTGACACCAGCGTCTTTGACGACGGACTCAAATGGCGCCTTGGTGCGCTT
>CAJIYV010000049.1 GCA_905181745.1 uncultured Actinomycetes bacterium
CAAAACCTGCTCGCGGCACAACAAAGCCCACCTGAGGAGTTCCCCGGCGGGCAATTGTCAGCACCTACCAACACCAAATGTTAGCAAGCCTTTGTGGAGATGCCGGGAATCGAACCCGGGTCCGTGCAGGATTTTTCCGTCCTTCTACGTGTGTAGCTGCGCTGTCGCTGTCTCGGCCCCCGCACTATGTGCAGCACTTTGCGGTGGCAGCCCAGTTACTGTTTGGTTTTCCGCCTGTCTCCGTAACCGAGACGATTGGTGAGTCCCCTAGCGACGTCAGACCCCAATTCGAGGACGCATTGGGCTGACGGCTGATTTATCGGTTACGCAGCGAGTGCGTAAGCGTCAGCAGACTGCTTAGTTTTGGCAGTTATTTGTTTTTAAGGGTGTTTAACGAGATCACCTTAAATTCTCGACACGCTTCTCCGGTTAAACGACTGAACGTCGAAACCTTTCATCCCCTATTTACTTATAGCCCTATTCTAACCCCTTCGACCGTCTTCCTACTAATCGCTGGGTTTCACGCTTGGATTCACGCTCAGCAATTGCTTGCCGCTTGTCATAGCTCTTGCGCCCACGGGCGACGGCAATCTCTACTTTCGCATAGCCGTCTTTGAAGTAAAGAGAAAGTGGAACCAAGGTCACACCGGTGTCTTTGGTGGCTTGTTCAATCCGCTTAATTTCATCCTTGCGCAGTAGAAGCTTGCGGGCTCGCCGTGGTTCGTGATTGGTCCACGTGCCCATGGAATACTGCGGAATGTGAATCTGACGCAGCCAAATAGCACCGTTCTCGTACTGAGCGAAACCATCAACCAAACTCGCTCGGCCTTGCCTCAAAGACTTCACTTCAGTGCCGGTGAGGACCAACCCCGCTTCGTAAACGTCCTCGATTGAATAGTCGTAACGAGCCTTTTTATTTTGGGCGATCAACTTTTTGCCGGTTTCACGTGCCATTAGCTGCTGCCTCCCATTCGGGTGTGCTCGGGATCGGGCTCACACCCAGCACCGCATTGGGCACTTTCAGCACGGCACCGCTCGCATTGCTGCGCCGTACCACCCCATGGGATCATACGGGGTTCCGTCGAGGCGGGTTTCGAAATGCAAATGAGGTCCGGTGGACCAGCCTGTTGAACCGACCTTGCCGACTTCTTCCCCACGGCTGAGGCTCTGACCAACTTTTACGCTGGTCGAAGACAGATGGGCGTAAAAAGTTGTTAAGCCACCACTATGAACAACGAGCACCGCATTGCCATAAGGCCCTCCGCGCGTGATTGTCGCCACCGAACCTTGATCCGCAGCCCGCACCTTCGTACCGCTTGGCGCCCCAATATCAATTCCAGTGTGACAGGAATTGTGGCCGTAGATCGGGTGAATGCGCGGTCCCACACCCCCGCCTCGTGAACGACCCGGCAGCGGCCAGATGAGCGATCCACTCGGTGACCGGGCATTTTGCGGCGCCGCACCCTGGGCGGCAGCCTCCCTCGCGGCCGCAACAGCCTTACGTGCAGCCAATTTGAGCTTGCGCTCTTCACGTTTAAGTCGCTCGTAACGGTTCTTGATCTTCCCCTTGTACTTCTTTGCCGACTTAACAGCTTGGCGCTTGTCCTTACGCAGTTGCACCACGGCTCGTTGCTGTTTCTTAGCTGCTGTGAGTGCTACCCGAGATTTACGCAACTCGCGATCTGCTTGCGCTTGTGCCGTCGTTGCCTTTTCCGCGAGTGCGGTGAGTTTGACTTCTTGCATTTCTGCGTCGGCACTTGACACCAAAATTACCTGCTCCATGCTTTGCTGCTCGCGACTGACGTAATTGACAGCCACCATTCGAGCCGTAAAGTCAGCTGGATCTTGCGCAGACATCAAAATGGCGACCTCGTTTAGGGGGCCCTGTTGGTACACGGCTCGGGCAACATCTTCAATGTCTGCCCTTTGTTTATCCAATTTGCGCTCAAGTCTCGTGAGTGCTCGGGTGCCCAGAATCAGTGAGCTCTTTGCATATTCGGAGTCAACGCGCGCCGAATCTGCGACAGCAGCAGCTTCTTTTGATTCACGCAAGGCTGCCTTCTTGAGAATTTTGGCCTGCACCAACGAACGGTGGGCCTTAGCTGCAGCATTGACTGCTTTTTGCAATTTGGTATTAGCTTTACCCAAAGCTTGGGTCGTCGACTTTAGACTTGATTGAACCTGACTCTGCTCACTCTTAATTTCACCGAGGTCCGCGGCATGCATGGGTGCAATAAATCCCGCGCTCGCCATGAGGGTGCAGGCAAGTGACACGGCAATACCGGTGCGGGAGGGGACCACCTATGCAGGGTAAACCCAGACGGTCGATTCACTCTGGTGCGGGCTGGCGTGTTGCGCGATTAAACCCTCAAGTACTTCCTGAGAGTCAAGAAGGCGGCGATACCGGAAAGCCCGATGCCAACGAGGATCAAGATTGGGGCGATTCCTACCACGGCGTCCCAGCCAACGAATGACGTGAATTGGAACGAAGGGGCGAGAACCTGGTCAATAATGACTGATTTGGCGAGCACCAGCCCACCCACAGCCAGGATCGCTCCGATCCCAGCGGAAACTGCAGCCTCCAGCAGGAACGGCAGCTGAATATAGAGATTGCTCGCACCGACCAGTCGCATGATGCTAGTTTCACGTCGCCTGCTAAACGCGGCCACTCGCATAGTGTTGGCTACGAGAAGCACTGTCACAACCAACATGACAACGGCAATAATCAGCGCAATTGCTTGGAGTCCTCCTAACAATTGGAAGAATTTGTCGAGCACCTGCCTTTGATCGTTGACCTGCTCAATTCCTGGTCGACCCGAGAAAGCGGATGCAACCACGTCGTATTGCGTTGGGTCTGCAAGTTTCACCCGGAAAGATTCAGGTAATGCACTTTCATTGACGCTGTCAGCAATTGGTGAGCTGGAAAATTGTTCTTGGAAGCGCACAAAGGCTTCTGCTTGGGATTCGTAATAAATATCTTGAACGAGCGGACGTAACGACTCAAGGTCAGCCTCGATTTGATCGCGCTGCCCGGCGGTAACAGCGCCTCCGGCGCACGAAGGAGTGTCGCTCCCCTTGGCACACAAGAAAATAGAAACCTCAACCTTGTCGTACCAAAAATCCTTCATGGTGTCGACTTGTGCGCGCACTAGCAAGCTCACACCAAAAAGACTCAGCGACACAGCAACGGTGATGATCACGGCCAGGGTCATGGTGAGATTGCGGCGAAGTCCATTGCCAACTTCGCTGGCGACAAATTCGGCGCGCATTAGCGGACGTACCCATACACGCCGCGAGACTGATCTCGCACCACATGTCCGTTCTCAAGTTCAATAACTCGACGGCGCATCTGGTCAACTATTTGCGCATCATGGGTGGACATGACCACGGTTGTTCCCATTCTGTTGATTCGATCGAGCAGTTTCATAATGCCAACAGAGGTTCCAGGATCAAGGTTTCCGGTCGGTTCGTCGGCGATCAGCATTTTGGGTCGGTTAACGAATGCGCGGGCAATGGCCACTCGCTGCTGCTCACCGCCGGAGAGTTCATCTGGGCGGCGATGCTCTTTGCCTTCGAGCCCCACCACCTCAAGAACTTCAGGCACTACTTTCTTAATAAGTGCCTTAGGCTTACCAATCACTTCAAGGGCAAAAGCTACGTTTTCAAACACACTCTTATTGGGCAACAACCTGAAGTCTTGGAACACAGTGCCAATTTCACGACGCAGAGTTGGGATCTTCCAGTTAGAAAGCCGGCTGAGGTCTTTACCTAAAACCCACACATTTCCCGAGGTTGGTCGCTCTTCGCGGAGCACCAGTCGCAAAAAGGTGGACTTACCGGAACCCGAAGGTCCAACAAGGAATACAAATTCGCCCTTTTCGATCTCAAGGGACACTTCTTCGAGTGCGGGGTGGGTTTGACTCGCATAAAGCTTGGTCACGGTATCGAACAGGATCACTGCGCGGTACTCCGTTTCAGTCGGGAAGCCATCAGGTTAACGAATAGCAGTCTAAGCGGAAAGGGTCGCAAAGGTTGATTACGGCGTGGCCGAATTGGTCTTTCTCCACCGAATTCCGGCTTGTACGAGTTCATCAATTTCCCCGTCGAGCACTGCCCCGGTATTACCCGTTTCCTCATTGGTCCGCAAATCTTTCACCATTTGGTAGGGGTGCAGGACGTACGAGCGCATCTGGTTGCCCCATGAACCACCGGAGTCATCTTTAAGAGCGTTGAGCTTGGCGCGCTCGGCCTGCCGCTGGGTCTCCAATAATTTTGCTTGCAATACCACCATCGCCGTGGCCCTGTTCTGAAGTTGGGATCTTTCATTTTGACAAGAAACCACGATGCCGGTCGGAATATGGGTCAGTCGCACAGCAGAGTCCGTTGTATTAACACCTTGACCGCCAGGGCCACTCGAGCGAAAGACGTCTACCCGCAAATCGTCTTCGGGGATGTCAACACTCTCGGACTGCTCCAAGACGGGAATCACTTCAACGTCAGCAAATGAGGTTTGACGCCGACTCTGGTTATCAAATGGCGAGATGCGCACTAAACGGTGTGTCCCTTGCTCAACCGAAAGAGTCCCGTAGGCGTAAGGCGCCTTGACGGCAAATGTTGCAGACTTGATGCCGGCTTCCTCAGCATAAGAGGTGTCGTAGACCTCGTAACTCCAGCCGTGTCGTTCGCAGTAGCGCGTGTACATGCGTAGCAGCATTTCGGCCCAGTCCGCAGCATCCACGCCACCGGCGCCCGATCGGATGGTGATCAGGGCTTCGCGCTCGTCGTATTCTCCTGAAAGAAGTGTTCGGATCTCAAGTGCCCCCACAACTGCTTCAAGTGTCGTTAGTTCTTTCAGCGCCTCGTCGAGCGACTCTTGGTCGCCGGCGTCCTCCGCCAACTCAAAAAGGACCGGCAGATCCGCGTCTCTCATCTGGACAGATTCGAATTTACGCAGGTCACCTTGAATCGTGGATAGTTTTGAAGTCACTTTCTGAGCATTTGCTTGGTCATCCCACAAATTTGGGACAGACGCTTCTGCCTCAAGTGCCGAGATCGATTCCTTCATGCGAGGGATGTCAAGCACAGTGCCGATACTGCTCACTTTGACTGCAAGTTCATTCAGTCGCTCTTGAATTTCAAGTGAGGGCACATGCGAACTTTACGAGTCGACTATTGACGCAGGCGTTACGGGGCGTAATCCAACCTCGCCGAGGCGCTCACCTCAACGGGATCAAACGGTAACGCGTCAAAAAAGGTCAACCGCAATGGCGCGTTCAGGGTAAGTCGAATCAGGACATTA
>CAJIYV010000050.1 GCA_905181745.1 uncultured Actinomycetes bacterium
GGAATCTCATTTTTTTTACTGCTCTTACCGTTTGTACCCGGAATTGGTGTCACCGTTGCTGGTGCTCGTGCGTGGGTTGATCTCCCTGGCGGGTTGACGTTGCAACCATCGGAGTTCATGAAAATCGCTGTGATTCTTTTGATGGCGGTACTGCTCTCCGAGCGCAAAGATATTGAGGTGGAGCCGTCAGGGCGCGACGTGTTACTGGCATTGGCTGCAGTTGCCCTGCCCGTCGGTGTGATCCTGCTGCAAAATGATACTGGGACCGTGCTGATTCTAGGGACGATCGCTATTTCGGTGATTGCTGTGTCAGGAGTGCGCACTAGGTGGGTGGTTGGGCTGATCGGCACCGCGGCCCTCTCTATTTTGTTGGCAATTCAATTGGGCCTCCTCAAGCAGTACCAGGTCGCTCGACTTACCTCATTTATTTCTCCTGACAGCGACACCGGCGCTTCGGCTTACAACGCAAATCAGGCGCGAATTGCGATTGGCGGCGGTGGCTGGTTCGGCGTTGGCTTGTTTGAGGGCCCGCAAACCCAAGGTAAGTTCGTTCCGGTAAATGAAAGCGACTTCATTTTCACGGTGAGCGGAGAAGAGCTCGGATTTATCGGCTCAGTCGTGTTGATTCTCTTACTGGCGGTGCTCCTGTGGAGGGCAGGAATGATCGCGTGGCATGCAGATGACCAGTATGGGCGTCTAGTGGCAACTGGAGTTCTTGCTTGGCTGGCATTTCAAACATTTGAAAATATTGGGATGACCCTGGGAATCATGCCGATTACGGGTATTCCACTCCCGCTAGTTTCAGCCGGTGGGACATCCATGATGTCTGTCTGGGTCGCTATTGGTCTACTTCAAACAGTGCGATTACACAAAGCACGCAGTGAGATTTAGCACTTCTGCGGATATTGGGTACCCTTTGTATTATGACGGACCAAATTGTCGAGATCAACAACTCGGAAAATATCAATGCACGACAAAGCCGAGAGCGTGGGACAAGCGTTTTCCCTCAACTGGAAGCGCTGCTTCCGCTGATCTCAAAGCCCATCCAGTATGTGGGTGGGGAACTAAACGCGGTGACTAAGCCGTGGGAGCAGGCAATCGTGCACTGGGCCTTGATGTACCCGGACGCCTATGAAGTAGGTGCACCCAACCAAGGAGTGCAGATTCTTTATGAAGTACTCAATGAGCAGCCTGACGTTTTAGCTGAGCGAACCTATTCCGTCTGGCCTGACCTTGAAGCGCTGATGCGCGAGCATCAGGTCCCCGCTTTCACTGTCGACGCTCATCGAAGTATTGCGGACTTTGATTTACTGGGTCTTTCATTCAGCACCGAATTGGGTTACACCAACATGTTGACGGCTCTGAGCCTGGCAAACATTCCATTGCATGCCGTTGACCGCGACGACCATCCGATTGTGGTGGCGGGTGGCCATGCGGCCTTTAATCCCGAGCCAATTGCGCAATTCATTGATGCGGCTGTTCTGGGTGATGGTGAAGAAGCAGTTCTGCTGATCTCAAATATTGTGAAGGCCTGGATCAATGCGGGTCGTCCAGGTGGCCGCGAAGGTGTTCTGTTAGAGCTGGCGCGAACCGGCTGTGTATATATCCCGCAATTTTACGACGTCGAATATTTACCCGATGGTCGGATTAAGCGAGTCGTACCGAATAGAGCCGATGTCCCTTCCCGGATTACAAAGTTTACCCTGATGGACCTTGATGCGTGGCCGTACCCCAAGGCCCCGCTTGTTCCATTGGCCGAAACCGTGCATGAGCGCATGAGCGTGGAAATTTTCCGTGGCTGCACTCGCGGTTGTCGCTTTTGCCAGGCCGGAATGATTACGCGGCCAGTGCGTGAACGCAGTATCACCAGCATTGCGGAGATGGTGGAAAACGGCCTGGAAAAAACGGGATTTGAGGAAGTTGGTCTGCTTTCACTCTCCAGCGCTGACCATTCAGAGATTGGTGACTTGGCGCGTAACTTGGCTGATCGTTACGAAGAAACCCAGACTTCGCTTTCACTCCCGAGTACTCGGGTGGATGCATTCAATGTTGATTTAGCTAATGAACTCTCTCGCAATGGTCGACGAAGTGGACTAACTTTCGCACCTGAAGGTGGTAGCGAGCGAATTCGTCGAGTGATCAACAAGTTGGTCAGTGAAGAGGATCTGATTCGGACGGTGACAACGGCTTATGGGGCTGGGTGGCGTAACGTCAAGTTGTATTTCATGTGTGGTTTGCCGACTGAGACCGATGAAGACATCTTGCAAATTGCCACAATGGCTAAGGAAGTAATTCGTGCCGGCCGCGAAGTAAGTGGGCGCCGCGACATTAAGTGCACTGTGTCAATTGGTGGATTTGTACCTAAACCACACACCCCCTTCCAATGGGCCGCGCAACTTGATCACGAAGCGACTGACGCGCGATTGCACAAACTTAAAGACGCCATCAGAAACGACAAAGAGTTTGGCAAGGCAATTGGCTTGCGCTATCACGATGGGAAACCTGGGATCGTTGAGGGAATTCTTTCCCGAGGCGACCGTCGAGTGGGCAACATTATTGAAACGGTTTGGAAAAACGGTGCGCGTTTTGACGGTTGGGGAGAGTACTTCTCATTTGATCGGTGGATGGAATCTGCACAATACGCATTAGAGGGCACAGGTGTGGACGTCGATTGGTTTACTACCCGCGAGCGTGACTACACCGAAGTGCTGCCCTGGGATCATCTGGACTCTGGCCTTGATTCGGAGTGGTTATGGGAAGACTGGCAAGACGCGCTCGCTGAGGTGGCTGTCGACGACTGTCGCTGGACTCCTTGTTTTGATTGCGGCGTATGCGAGCAAATGGACACCGAAATTCAGGTTGGGCCGACGGGGGTCACTGACTTACCGATGCCAATTCCTCGAGTTTCCCCCGTGTTGGCTCAGTGACCTGAGATGGCAAATAAGCCACCGGATCGCAATTTGGCGCCAATTGCCCAAAAACTGCGTGTGCGTTATGCAAAACGTGGGCGCTTGCGGTTTTCCAGTCACCGGGATTTTCAGCGGGCACTTGAGCGGGCCTTACGTCGAGCGGGGGTCCCCATGGCCTACAGCGCCGGGTTTTCACCACACCCGAAAATTTCATATTCAAATTCGGCACCTACCGGGGTGGCGAGTGAAGCCGAATACGTGGAAATAGGTGTGACTCGACATTGCGATCCCACCAAACTCCGAGACGAACTCGATGCGGCTCTGCCCGAGGGGCTCGACGTCATTGAGGTAATTGAGGCGACTTCACGTGATTTCTCAGCTCGCCTAGAGGCGAGTTTGTGGGAAATGGAAATTAGCGCACCCACTCAAGAAGTGGCCCGGGCGGTGGAGGCTCTACTTGGCTCAGCTGAAGTCTTGGTTGAGCGCATGACGAAGTCAGGAAAGAGAGTTTTCGATGCCCGAAGTGCCATCCTCCTCATGGAAAGTGTGTCTGGTAGCGCGGTAACTGCCCCCGCACACACCCAAATGCCGCCGGAGTGTGTCATACTCCATGTGGTTGTCCGGCATATAGTTCCGTCGGTTCGACCCGATGATGTACTTACTGCACTGAAGCAGGTGGGAACTCTGGAGCCGCGCAAACCCGTGAGGGTGACCAGGCTGGCGCAGGGCCCACTGAGCGAAGTGAGTATCTCGATCGAGGATCCATTCGATCCTGATCGCGTACTTGTGTAGCCCAACATCATGTGGCGATAGGGGAAGTCGCAGCGCATCACGCGCGAACCCTGATCGCAGCCCTAAAAGCTTGTAGTAGCGTGCACCACCCTGGTAGAGGGCTAAGCCGCCCGTATTTGCCGGGTAATTGCGCTACACACGGACCCGAATGCGGGTGATGCCGCATTCCTAAAGGAGCGACCATCATGGTCGAAGAAACGTCAGTAGTGAAAAAGACTCGTCGCGCGGCATCCCGACCGGCTGGCCCAGCGGGCAGCGCCGAGGCGGTTAAAAGCGAAATGCCAGCGGAAAAAGCCCCCAAGAAGGTGGCCAAGAAGACGGTCAAAGCCAAGGCCCCATTGTTTCAAGTAGCGACTGAAACCCCCTCGGTGACTAAGAAAGTGGCCAAGAAGGCGAGCGCCCCCGTTAAGGGCAAGGGCAAAGTCACTAAAAAAGCAGCGGCACTAGCCCCACAAGAGAGTGAAGCCCCACCGGCAGCAGATTCGCCCGAGTCCGACGAGGACAGTGACGACTCGTCAAATAACCCTCGGCGCAGGCGTGGTGGCCGTGGCCGTCGACGTAAAGCCGATGATGGCGATGAAACCACCACAGATGAAACACAGCCTGAAATAGATGAAACCCAGGAAGTCGCGGATGAATCCGAAGGGGATGCAGCACAAGACGACGACGGAACCGGTGCCAGTACCAAGCGCCGCCGTCGCCGCCGCCGGGCCGGTCAGGGCGAGGATTCTGAAGGAGACGACGCCAACACGGTTGTTCGGATTCGCGAGCCTCGCCGCAAGCAAAATGAGGATATCAAGGGTTCAACCCGCATCGAAGCCAAAAAGCAGCGCCGACGTGAGGGCCGCGATCAAGGCCGACGTCGTGCACCGATTCTGACGGAGGCGGAGTTCCTCGCTCGGCGTGAGTCCGTTGAGCGGGTCATGGCAATTCGGCAACAAGGGGACAAAACCCAGATTGCAGTTCTCGAAGATGGCGTCTTGGTTGAGCATTACGTAACTCGTGGCTCCGCTACCTCGCTTGTAGGTAACGTGTATATCGGCCGAGTGCAAAACGTTCTACCCAGCATGGAAGCGGCATTCGTTGACATTGGCAAAGGCCGCAACGCGGTCCTTTATGCGGGCGAAGTTAACTGGGATGCAGCTGGGCTTGAAGGAAATGAAAAGCGAATCGAACTGGCTCTCAAGCCTGGCGATCACATTTTGGTGCAGGTGACAAAAGATCCTGTTGGGCAAAAGGGCGCACGCTTAACAAGCCAAATTTCCCTTCCCGGCCGCTTTTTGGTCTACGTCCCTGATGGCTCGATGACCGGCATTAGTCGCAAACTTCCCGAAAACGAGCGCAGTCGACTGAAGGCAATTCTCAAGCGGGTTATGCCAGAAGGTGCTGGTGTCATTGTTCGCACAGCGGCCGAAGGCGCGCCCGAAGATGCACTTGAACAAGACGTGCAGAGATTGACCGCGCTCTGGGACGACATCTCTAGCAGCAATAAGAGCACCAATGCGCCGTCCATGCTGTACGGGGAACCTGACATCGCGATCAAGGTAGTGCGAGATATTTTTAATGAAGATGTCAACAAGATGGTGGTTTCCGGTGACACCGTCTGGACAACTGTTGATGCCTATATCAGCGCGGTTGCCCCCGATCTACTTGACCGACTGGAGCACTGGACTGATTCCAAAGATCTCTTTGCCCAACTTCGGGTCGACGAGCAGATCCTCAAAGCACTAGACCGCAAGGTGTACCTGCCTTCCGGTGGTTCACTCGTAATTGACCGCACCGAGGCCATGACTGTGGTTGACGTCAACACTGGGAAGTTCACAGGTCAGGGCGGAAACCTTGAATCGACCGTTACCAAAAACAATATCGAAGCAGCCGAAGAAATTGTTCGTCAACTGCGGCTGCGAGACATTGGTGGAATCATCGTCGTCGACTTCATTGACATGGTGCTCGAAAGCAACCGCGATCTGGTCCTGCGCCGACTCATTGAGTGCCTCGGCCGAGATCGGACCAAGCACCAGGTGGCGGAAGTTACCTCATTGGGTCTGGTCCAAATGACGCGCAAGCGCATTGGGTCTGGTCTGATCGAGTCCTTCTCCCATGAGTGTGAGGCGTGCAACGGTCGCGGGGTCAAGGTTTCCCTCAATGATGAACCCCACCACGAGGCACCGGTGCGTTACCGCCGCCCTGCAAACGCGGTGGATCCGGCTATGGTCGCGGCAAAAGCGCTTGAGGCAGCTCAGGCACTTGAGCAGGAGGAGAAAGCCCCGGCTGAAGAAGTACCGGCTGAAGAAACCGCAATTGAGCCCCGGCTTGCTGGGGAAACTGATCCGGTGTAGCCCCCAAGTTTACGTCCCCGTATGATTTTGCACTCGGGGTGTGTTCCCCCCAAGCAAGGCCCGTAAAAGTAAGACTTATGAGCAAGACCGACAGGAGTTCGTGGTGTACGCCATAGTTAAAGCCGGTGGACGGC
>CAJIYV010000051.1 GCA_905181745.1 uncultured Actinomycetes bacterium
CCCCCTTCGAGCGGCCACACGTTGCCCGATGGGTGCGCAGATACCCATACAAATAACTGCGATCGAAGTGAGAAGCCCCTCCATCGTTGCGTTAAGATTCAGGTCTGCTGATATTTCGTTCAACAACGGTGGGATGGCGCCAAGTGTCGCGCGTAGATTGAGGCCGATGACGGCCATCATTAACACTATTACCCAAGTCGGCAGGGGCGGCATCTCCCGCGGTAGTGGCGCCGGTGTGTGCTGACGTTTTTGCAACATCACCACCTGATTCTACTCGTCAGCGAGTGCCGCATCCCCCAAAAAAGCACGGACTAGCTCGGGATTCTTGCGGGCGCCTTCGGCCGAGCCTTGGTAGACAACCTCACCACGCGAGACCACTACTACATCGTTAGCAATCTCCAGCCCAGCTTCAGCATTCTGTTCAACCATCAGTACCGCTTTTCCTGAATCGGCGATGCCTCGGGCACTCTCTAGAACGCTGTCCACAATCGCTGGGGCCAATCCCATTGAAGGCTCGTCCATCAGAATTGTCTCTGCTTGTGACATCAGGGCCCGACCAAATGCCAGCATCTGTTGCTCACCACCGCTCAACAATCCTGAAACGCCCGATCTGCGTTCGTGTAAAATCGGAAACATTTCGTAGACTTCAGCCATTGTCCGATCGTTGTCTTGCCGAGAGGCCGTATATCCACCAAGACGGAGATTGTCCTCAACTGTGAGAGGAGCAAAGACGCGGCGTCCCTCTGGCACCATCGCGACTCCCAATCGCACAATCCGGCTGGGAGACAGACCGAGTATGTCCTTCCCGTTCAACGTGACTGATCCGCTCACCGCGCGCTGCAGTCCACAAATTGTGCGCAATGTTGTCGTTTTTCCAGCGCCATTCGCCCCCAGAACGAGAGTAATTCGCCCTGGCGTAGCTGTCAGCCGCATATTGCTCACAGCCTGAACTGGTCCGTAGCGCACCACGAGATCTGTAACTTCAAGCATCATGCCTCCCATGCTTACCCAGGTACGCTTCTTGAACGGCGGCGTTTCGCACAACATCTTGTGGCGTGCCCTCTGCAATAAGTGAGCCAAAGTTCATCGCGTACAAATAATCACACGTCTCCACCATCATGCCCACATCATGCTCAACAATTAATTGCGTCAAGCCTTCTGACCGCAAATTCCGCATTAAAGCACTGATATCGCTGCGCTCTTTCCGGCTCATTCCGGCGGTCGGCTCGTCGAGAAAAAGAAGCCGCGGCTGCACTGCGATAGCGCGCGCGATCTCTACTCGCCTCTGCATTCCGTAGGAAAGTTCATCTGGTCTTGCCTTTTCTAGACCCTCAAGTCCCGTGCGAGCGATAGCTTCCTTGACTAGCCCTTCCACCTTGTCACCCTCTCGCTTAAAAACAACATCCGTGGACAAAATGATGTTGTCCCAGACGGTTCGTTCGGGCAAAAGACGCACGGATTGGAATGTGCGCGAGATTCCCAACGTAATGACGCGATCCGATTTGACGTGGGAGTAATTCTGGCCTTGGCACCAGACTGACCCACGCGTGAGTTGCACCATGCGCGTCAGTGCCCCAAGCAAGGTTGTCTTCCCGGATCCATTTGGACCCAGGATCCCGGAAATATTTCCTGGACGTAGACCCAGCGAGACCCCATCCACAGCTTTAATGCCACCATAGTGAACGGCCACGCCCCGGGCTTCCGCCACGGGCTCGTAGTCGTACGTCGGCGCCTCAGTTGCTTCACTTGTTTCCACGGCTAACCGTCCTTTCCTGACCGAGACTGAGTGAGCTCCGCATCTGACTCTCCTGCAGCGGCCTCAAGGAGTGCGACTTTGGGCCTTTCACGAGCGACTGAGCGCCGGTGGCGCCAGTCGTTGAATACTCCCACCACTCCCCCGGGAACCAGTACCGCCGCGAAAACCACCAAGGTTCCGTAAACCACTTCCTCCCACTCACCTACGAATACAAGAATCTCGGGCAGCCAGACAAAGAACAACGAACCGGCTAGCGCCCCGATCCACGACGCTTGTCCGCCAATGATGATGATCGTCAATGCAAGAACAACGAGAGTGAAGTTGACACTTTCTGGATTGATCGCCGTCTTGAGGTTCACCGCCAGCCCACCGGCAAGTCCCCCGATAAGTCCACTTACGGGGAAGGAAAGTCGTCGATACGCAGTTACATTGATCCCCATGGCTGAAGCTAACTGTGAGTCTTCCCGGGTGGCATCGATCCGTCGGGAAAGTTTGCCTCTTTCGGTGAAAGACACCAATATAATGATGACAACGGCTATTCCGGCTGTGTGCCAGATGGTGATGTCACCAATTATTCCGAACAATCCAACGGCCCCACCAGTAACTGAGCCACCATTGACCGCAACCGCGGACAAAAGAAGCGAGAAAGACACTGTCGCCATGGCTAAGTACAAACCATTAAGGCGAGAAATTATTAGTCCAAGCAGCATTGCTACAGCTGCTGCAGCCACACTGGCCACAACCACCGAGGTCCATGTGGACACGTCATATTGGGTCATCAAGATGGCAGTCCCATAACCGCCGATCGCATAATAGCCGATGGAAGCAAACGAAATCACTCCAAGGCGCAGCGGTATTTGGATACTGATCGCTAACAGGAAGACAGTTAATGTGCTGCCGATCAAGAACTCGTTTTGGTCTATCCAACCCATCATGTTCGGCGCACCTCCTTTTTACCTAAGATGCCCTGAGGTCTTATGAGTAGAATGAGGAACAGTAAACCGAACGAAACCGCCGTTACCCACGAACCATTCGTGTAGAGAAGGACAGCAAACTCGGCGAAGGCCAGGATGAATGAGCCTAAGATAACGCCGAAAATGCTCCCCACTCCACCGAGAATGATTATCGCAAAAGCCTTCAGGAGCAACGTGTCGCCTGACTCGGAAGTGATGGAGTTAAAGTAGTAAGTAAGAAGTGCTCCTGCCAGCCCCGCAAGCGCGCCTGAATAAAGCATGGTGGCAAGGGCCAGCTTTGGGCGGTCAATTCCCATCATGGCCGAGACTTCGGGATCAACTCCTAGGGCTCGCAGCGCAAGCCCCTTCTTCGAGTTTCGGATCCATAGAGCAGTGCCTACCCCGAGGCCAAGACCCGCGATCAGGATAATAATCATGACATTGGTGATAATGACTCCACCTATTGTGTACGCCTGCGTTTCAAAAGCTCCTGCAGAAAATCCAAAGGGATTACTGAGGGTCGAACGCTGAGCAAATGAAATGGGGATAGCCGAAAGGCCAATGCCGCCAATTACCAATTGCAGTTCGCCTGCGTGTGGATTTTTTGCCTTTTTCATTATTGGCTGGAAAACCAGATACTGCATCGCCACCGCGATCAAGGCGCCCGACGCCATTGCTATGACTATGACCGCGGGCATTCCCAGTGGGATTTGCTGCACCACGAGGTACGCGACAAAGGCGGAAAACATAAATATTGAGCCATGGGCGAAGTTCAAAATACCAATCGTGCCCCAGACGAGGGACATTCCGAGGGCAAAGAGGACGTAGATCGAAGCCAGCGTCGTGGCGTTGAGTAAGTCCTGTACCATTTTGCCTCCTTAAAAAATAAGTTTTTTGATGTGGGTTCGTGCGCAAGAAGTGGTTGGCCTGAACTGCATCGTGGTGTCAGTTCAGGCCAACCATCTATACTTCTCTTTTACTTAAGGACGACCATTTTCTCGCCATCCCATTGAACTACAAACCCTGCAACACGGGCATCCTGGTTCTCAAAGGTGACATCACCTAGGGCGCCAGTTAGAGAGCCGTTCGTCAGGTCTGACATTGCATCGCGTACAGCTTGACGCTCAGTTGAACAGGCAGCCAAGATACTATTGGCAACCAGGTACGTTGCGTCATAGCGCTCAGCTGTGTAGTTCGAGGCCACTTCGCCGTCGTACTCGGCAGCAACTGCGTCTACGAACGCCTGTGTCGATTGAGCTGGGGAATCAACGTGGAAGATCGAAGCCCACGTGACACCCTTCGCTGCTTCACCGATGTCTGCGAAG
>CAJIYV010000052.1 GCA_905181745.1 uncultured Actinomycetes bacterium
GCACGGAGTATCGACTCACTGGTCCTTCGCAGAGCCGGTCTTGGTACTGCTGTGGCTGGCGTGATTGGTGTGATTGTTGCGGGGTGGGTTGCAGGCGGCTCAGCCGCGTTGGGCGCGGTGTTAGGCACGGTGTTGGTCGTCGCATTTTTCTCAATTGGACAATTTGCCTTGGGAACCGTGCTGCGCAATAACCCGCAAATGGCATTGACCATGGCTTTGACTTTGTATTTGATAAAAATTGGGGCCTTGATGGTCATTTTGGTGTTGCTTGCAGACACCACAGCCTTTAACACCAAAGCTTTTGCCATCGCAATTTTGGTCTGCACGCTGACGTGGACGGCCCTGGAAGTGTGGATTTTTAGTACCACCAAAGTGCTTTATGTTGACCCGAATGCGGGTCAAGCAACGAATTCGCAAGAGAGTGGCACATGACAGGCAATCTGGATCAACCCGAAGGCTCCTTAGGTGATCCACAATGGTACCGTTCCCGCGCACGTCCGATTACAGGGAATGCACCGGTGCGTGAGTTCGCTGCGATGGACAATGCTGCGTGGATAATCTCAAGCCGACTGATAGCCGGCTTGATTTTGTATACTGGGCTTGGATTTGTTCTTTCCTTGTGGTTAGGACATAGATCATTGTTTATGGCAGTCGGGGCATTAATTGGCCTTGGACTCTCGTATTACTTGATTTTCACCGGGCTATCCCGGGAAAATAAGGTAATCGAGCAGAGTAAAATGGGGCCTATGGGATCAACAATTGAAGGGGATCGTTAATGGCGTTTGGCGTAGTAGCCTCTGGCGGACCTGACTGTCACCTTTTCTCTGGGTGTGGGTTCCCCGCACCAGGTGCCGAAATTTTCCAATTTGACGCGATCTTGAGTTTCACCATTGGAGGCTTAGCCTTTAACATCTCGAAAGTAACCTTCCTGCTGTTTCTGGCAGTGGTTCTTATCCTCGGATTTTTTGGCTACGCATTCCGAAAGCCGAAACTTGTGCCCCGTGGCGCACAAAACGTGGGTGAGCTCGGCTACCTTTTCATCCGCGATGGAATCGTTCGCGAGACGATTGGAAAAGGTGGAGATAAATTCATTCCATTCCTGTTCTCTTTCTTCTTTCTTGTATGGATCCTTAACTTTTGGGGTGTCGTACCCGGAGCGCAGCTGCCTGTTACCTCCATTTTCGCAATTCCGGTCACTTTCGCAATAATTGTTTACGTCACTTGGGTGCCACTAGGGATTTACAAGCAAGGCTTTGTGGGCTTCTTTAAAAACATCATGTTTCCTCCGGGTGTTCCCAAAGCAATGTACATTCTGCTCACCCCGATCGAATTGATTTCAAATTTCCTCGTCCGTCCATTTACCCACGCAGTACGTCTATTTGCCAACATGTTCGCGGGCCATCTTTTGCTTGCCACATTTAGCGTGGCGGCCTTTTACCTATTGAGCTTTAGCGTTATTGGGATTTTGGGTTCGGCCGCAAGTTTCAGTTTGGCCGTGCTGCTCACTGGGTTTGAGGCATTTATCCAGGCGCTTCAAGCCTATATCTTCACTTTGCTCGCTGCTGTCTACATTGGGAGTGCGTTACACGCGGAACACTAGAATAGAGCAGGATCAGGCAAGACTTACAACTGAATATAAAATTAAAAAGTTCACATCAACCCAGTTGATCTAAACCACCAGACCGGCAGCTGCCGGTGCGCAATGAAAAGGAAACGATATGTCGCTTCTCGCGGAACTCACCGGTTCCATTGGCTCAATCGGTTACGGCCTTGCAGCCATTGGCCCAGGTATCGGTATTGGTATTATCTTTGGTCAGGGTGTGCAAGCAATTGCTCGCCAGCCCGAGGCATACGGCATTATTCGCCAGAACATGCTGCTTGGTTTCGCACTTGCTGAAGCCTTGGCTCTCATTGGCTTCGTTGTTCCTTTCGTCTTCGGTACCTGATTCACACTTAAGCGCGAATCAGTCAACCTAGACAGGGAAAGAGGCTCATATGTTTGAATTTGCCACACTCCTCGCCGCTGAAAGCGAGGAAATGCCATCAGTGCTTGCGGTACCACTTGACGAATTGATCATTGGTCTCATCGCGTTCCTGATCGTATTCGGTGGATTAGCAAAGTTTGTCCTGCCAAAAATCAAGGTCACCCTGGACGAGCGGGCGAATTTGATTGAGGGTGGCCTCGAACGAGCTGGTAAGGCTGAAGAGGAAGCTGCAGCAGTCCTCGCTGAGTACCAACAGCAGCTCGCAGGGGCGCGTGAGGAAGCGTCTGCAATTCGCACTGCTGCGCAGTCAGATCGCACAGCAATCATCGAGGAAGCGCGTAACGAAGCCCGTAACGCGGCTGCAGTCGTCACCGCTTCGGCAGAAGCAGCTATGGCCGCTGAGCGTGCGCAAGCTGTCGCTGCTCTTACCCGCCAGGTGGGTGAACTCGCATTGACATTGGCTGACAAGGTCGTGGGGGAAGCACTGTCCGATGATGCACGGGTTGCCGCAACGGTGGATTCATTCATCACAGATCTTGAGCGGGCGGCCGCAAACTAATGCTGGGATCAAGTCGGGATGCACTCGCGCTATGCGGCGAGGCTTTGGAGCAGTTGTCGGGTGAGGTTAATCGCGCCCAGATTGGCAGCGAATTGTTCTCCATTGCGGCTCTACTTGACTCGGAAAATGTTCTGCGATTAGCTTTGGCCGACTCCGGACAAGGCGAAAAGATTCGTAAAAGCCTTGCTGCGGAGGTTTTTGGTACGCGAGTGGGAACCGCATCTGCGGAACTACTCGTGATCGCAGTGGCGCAGCGCTGGTCAGAAGACGTGGATTTGGTTCTTGCACTGGAAGAACTCGCCGCACAGGCGATTCTCACGGTAGCGCAGAACGAAAACACCCTTGATGCAACCGAAGAAGAAATATTTCTGTTTGGGCGTGCTGTTGATCAATCAGCGGACCTACAAATGGCGCTTACCAACCCGGCAACCGTGGGTAGTATTAAGTCGGCGATTGTGGCGGAATTACTTCACACTAATGCGACTTCCGCGACAAAGGAGTTGCTTGAATACGCAGTGTCGCACCTGCACGGACGCCGACTCGATTCAGTGATCAGTCGGTTGGGTGATTTAGCTGCAGCGCAACGTCAACGGATGGTCGCGCAGGTGCGGGTGGCAAGACCCCTTTCGCAGGATCAAACCCAGCGGTTGGTCGCTGTACTGTCCAGCCTCAAAGGCCGCGAAGTCCGACTCAATGTCGCACTGGACCCGGAGGTTCTCGGTGGGATTCATGTTGTGATCGGTGACGAAGTAATAGATGGAACCGTTGCCTCGCGGCTTGAACAGGCCCACCGAGCAATTCTTGGTTGAAAATGCAGAATATTTTGGTCCGAACCACCACAACTAAAAACATCCAGCACAACAAGATCAACAATTAAACCGCCGCACTGCGGCCTGATATAGAGAGCAGGACCCCATGACGGAGCTGACGATCCGACCGGAAGAAATCCGGGAAGCGATCGAGCGGAACGTCGCGGCGTACTCGCCGGCAACCGCCCGAGAAGAAGTTGGCCGTGTCCTTCAGACGGGCGATGGTATTGCCCGAGTTGAAGGACTTCACTCGGCTATGACCAATGAGCTGCTCGAATTCGAAGGGGGGCTGCTGGGGATCGCACTCAACCTCGATATCCGTGAGATTGGTTGCGTGCTCCTGGGAGATGCAGCCAAGATCGAAGAGGGGCAAGCAGTTCGCCGAACAGGTGAAGTGCTCTCAGTACCCGTCGGAGATGCCTTCCTGGGCCGGGTAGTTGACCCTCTGGCAAACCCAATTGATGGTTTGGGTCCGATCGAAGCAGAGACCAGGCGCCCACTTGAAGTTCAGGCTCCATCTGTTGTGGAACGCCAGCCGGTGACCGAGCCAATGCTCACGGGGATTAAGGCCATCGACTCGATGACTGCTATCGGCCGCGGACAGCGCCAACTGATTATCGGTGACCGTCAAACGGGTAAAACTGCCGTCTGCATTGACACAATCATTAACCAGAAGGAAAACTGGGAATCGGGTGATCCTGACAAGCAGGTGCGCTGCATCTACGTGGGAATCGGTCAAAAAGGCTCAACAATTGCCTCGGTCAAAGGTGCACTTGAAGAATATGGCGCAATGGAATACACCACGATTGTGGCTGCGCCAGCTTCTGATCCAGCAGGATTCAAGTACCTCGCCCCCTACACCGGCTCCGCGATCGGACAGCACTGGATGTACCAGGGTAAGCACGTTCTGATTGTGTTTGATGACCTATCAAAGCAAGCCGATGCGTACCGCGCAGTGTCATTACTCCTTCGACGC
>CAJIYV010000053.1 GCA_905181745.1 uncultured Actinomycetes bacterium
GAGGAGGTAATCCCTGGAATCTTCTAAGGCCGCTTGGCCAATGAGGCCTCCACCCGCCTTTGATCCTGGCATCACTTCCCCGATGCCAGGGCCCGCTGAACAAGTCACGTGAAAACACTTCACTGAAAAAGCGGGAGGAGACCTGATTGAGCCAATCACGGCACTAAATCACGGCACCAAGAGTCACCCACACAACCAGCTCGAACCCGACCGCGAATCGTGTTCCACGAGGGAAAGAAGTAGAAATGAGCACAATTAACGAGTATCTCCACCATCAGGTGGACCTGATTTCCAATGGAGTTCGCACCGGAACAGCCGTCGTTGCCGCCGGTGTCGCAACGGGAACTGTTGTCTATTTCCTATCAATTCTCGTTGGGTCTTGGAACTGACTCACGTGAGCATCGAGCCCCGTCACGTCCCGGTCCTTGCGGACCGGGTTTTGGCATTGTTGGCTCCGGCACTCAACCAACCGAATGCAGTCCTCATTGATGCGACTTTGGGCCATGGAGGGCATAGTGAATTGGCCCTAAACGCTTTCCCGAACTTGACCGTGATTGGGCTTGATCGCGATCTCAGCGCAATTAGACTTTCAACTGAAAGACTCGCTCAGTTTGGTTCGCGAATAATTCTCGTTCACGCGGTTTATGACCAAATTTCCGAGGTCCTCGATCAACATAATCTCGACGGCGCTCAAGGGATCCTGTTCGACCTTGGAGTTTCCAGTATGCAACTGGATCAACCAGAACGTGGTTTTTCATATTCGGTTGATACACATCTTGATATGCGAATGGACCAATCCTGCGGGCTCACTGCGGCCGAGGTACTCAATACCTATAAGCCGGGTAACCTTGTGCGAATTTTGCGTAATTTTGGTGACGAAAAATTTGCGTCTCGAATAGTTGAACGCGTGGTTCGTGAACGTGCGTTGGAACCTTTTAACCGTTCTGCGCGGCTAGTCGAATTGATCCGCGAGGCAATTCCATCTGCAGCTCGACGCACCGGCGGTAACCCTGCCAAGCGCACATTCCAAGCGCTGAGGATCGAAGTGAATTCAGAACTTTCTGTGCTCGAGCGGGCAATTCCTAGTGCGATTGATTCATTGGCTCTGGGCGGCCGAATCGTTGCCATGTCGTATCAATCTCTGGAAGACAAAATTGTCAAGCGAGTTTTCGCGCAGCGCAGTGTCGCCAACGTGCCCCATGGTCTGCCAGTGATTCCTGAAGCGGCAAGGCCAGAATTGTCGCTACTGACGCGCGGTTCCGAAAAGGCAACTGACAGTGAAATTGAGCATAATCCTCGATCTGCGTCAGTGCGGCTTCGTGCCGCGGAGCGAATTCGCATGACGGGTACCGAAAAGGGGGTGGCCGCATGAGTGCCGCTCTACAACTGGACTCTCCACACATTGAGTCAAGCTCCTCTGTTACCGAATATGCGACTAAGGGAGTTCGCCGCAACACGCGTGAGAACCTGCGGCTAGTTGCACCGCTTCGGGTGAGCAAGGCGAGTCGAGGCTTGTTCGTGATCGTGCTTACTAGCATTTTGGGCGTTGGTCTGTTTGGCATGCTCCTGATCAATACGACTTTGGCTCAAGGAGCATTCACAGTCAGTGAGTTACGGTCGACTCAAACGCAATTGAGTCGCACTGAAGCGACCCTGACTGAAAGTGTGGCAGCTCTTACAGTGCCCACCGTTCTCGAAGCAAGTGCTCGTGAACTGGGGATGGTTCCTAGCCCGACCCCAGCATTTATCAAAATTCCCAGTGGCAAAGTTTTAGGAAAAGCTCGTCCGGCACCCGGTGCCAGGATTGCCAAACCCGCCGAAATCACATTAGGTGGGTTAGCTGAATTGCCTTCTAGTGCAAACCTTCCCGTTGCTTTTGGTGAAAGCGTGGACCTAGCAACCCCGGATTCGCAAGGGGCTACCGGCGAGTGGTCTGACCCGCGATTAGTTAACACGCAGAACCAATCCAAGGATCTCACTCTCGATGCGATTGCAGTCGAGTAGGTAGTCAGTGAAGTCCTGGGTTGAGCGTTCATGAGTCCGAGTACGAGTGATCGCAATTTTAGTGATTATGGAACGGCCCCAATTAAACTTGGCAATACTCGTAGGCGCGGGACGGCACTGATCCTGGTTTCCAGTCTCATTTTTATGATCTTTGCAGGCCGATTAGTTGATCTGCAAGCCATTAAAGGAAGTGAACTCGCATCTGCGGCATTGGATCAACGGCTTCGTACTGTGTTTTTGCCGGCAAAACGTGGATCAATTCTTGATTCAAGCGGTGCGCCACTCGCGATCACGGTCGCTGCCAAAAATGTCACTGCGGATCAAACAATGATTGCTGAACCTGAGGTTGTCGCCCAAGCGCTTTCACCGATTTTGGGTGCCGATGCGGACATTTTGGCTAACCGTCTCACTGGTGAACGACGCGGCATCTTCTTAGCTAAAGAAGTAACTCCGCAAACTTGGGAGAAAATCTCGGCTTTGCGATTACCCGGCATTTTTAGTGAAGACACTTCCCGTCGCATTTACCCCTCTGGTGAGCTTGCCGCCAACGTCATTGGCTTTGTCGGTGCTGGAGGAACGGGACTTGGTGGATACGAGTTTGCATTTGACGAACGACTTCGCGGGACTCCGGGCAAGGCCACTTTCGAGAAGGGCCCGGGCGGCCGGGCAATTCCAACAGGGGCTTCAGTTCGAGTTGATGCCCAGGCTGGCGTCAACATTGAACTGACCATAGATCGCGATATTCAGTATGTTGCTCAGAAAGCGATCTCAGAGGCTGTAGAAAGTGCTGGCGCAAAAGACGGCTCGGTGGTAGTCATGGACCCACAAAGTGGGCAAATTTTGGCATTGGCCACGGCCCCCACTTTTGATCCAAATTTTGCAACTGAAACTGCTGAGCGGGATCGCAATAATCGACCATTGACTTCGATCTTCGAGCCTGGATCGACCAGCAAGGTCATGACCCTGGCCGCTGTCATCAATGAAGGGGCGGCAACCCCATATAGCCCAATTAAAGTCCCCGAGGTGCTGCGACGGGGAGACACTGACTTTCACGATCTATACCCAGATGGCACCTTGAGTCTGACTCTGAATGGCGTCCTCGCTACGTCGAGCAATATTGGCACTATTCTTGCGGCAGAACGAATCGGTGGAAAAAAACTCTCCAAATACCTGAAGAAGTTTGGTATCGGCCAACCAACCGGCTTAAAGTTTCCAGGCGAAAGCAATGGGTTTGTTCCCGAACACGAGGATTGGTCTCCTACATCTTTTCCAACGATCTCATTCGGCCAAGGTCTGAGTGTGAATTCAGTTCAAGTAGCCAGTGTGTATTCAACTATTGCAAACGACGGTTTGCGAGTTGAACCTTCATTGGTAAAGAGGATCATTCACGCAGATGGAACATCGGAGCAGCCTGCGGCTCCGCAGACAACGCGAGTTGTATCTCGGGATACAGC
>CAJIYV010000054.1 GCA_905181745.1 uncultured Actinomycetes bacterium
GCAGCATTAGATTTAGTGTTTACTCAGGCAGTATTTGACGGGCTCCACCCACAAACCTAAGCCAAGATCGGCGCAGGTCAGGTAGTGCGAGTACCATGTAGGTATCGATAGAGGGTAACGGGTGTGAGTTCGCAGAAGAAAGGAACTGGACATGATCGTTTTACGCAATGTGATCGGTGATGAACTTCGCCGTCGTCGTCAAGATCAAGGTCGAACCCTGCGGGATATTTCAGGGGCCGCTTCGGTCTCACTCGGTTACCTGTCCGAAATTGAGCGCGGGCAAAAGGAAGCATCCTCCGAGCTGATCGCAGCTATCTGCGGAGCCTTGGATGTGTCACTATCTGACATTTTGGCATCGGTGAGTACTCAAGTGGCCCACGCTGAATCTGTAGAGCCTATTACCTACCCAAACGCCATTTCCGCGATTTAGTTGCCCACTTCATAAGTTGATAGTTGATAGTTGATACCTGGTCGCTGTGCGTCTGAGCGACCTGTCCGAACGACTCGAGCACGTGATTGGGCCAGATCACTGCACTTCGTGGCGCAAAGACATCGTGTTGCCGGGTCTTGGTGACACTGTTGATGGAGCGGTAGCCGCAGGCGTGCAGACCGCTGACATATGGCGAGCCGTGTGCGATTTCGTCGAAGTTCCAGGCACTTTGCTCTAGGGTTCACAGGTGAGTCACGCGACGGGAGCCAGTCGAACCAAGTGGGCACCGAAATCGTTACACACATCGAGAGTGGCTTCTGTCCACAAACGATCCATTGCGACCCTGTCGGCTGCGCAAGTGTGCGGTGGAATCGCGATTGCAGGTTCAATGCCTGCCGGGGCATTATTGGCCGCATCCCTGACGGGCTCGGAAGCTTTTGCCGGTCTCGCACAAACAGCGGGTGTGCTGGGCGCCGCGATTTTTGCACTGCCTCTCGCACGGATCGCTTTGACCAAAGGACGTAGGCCAGCTCTGGCCACTGGTTACGGTCTGGGAATTCTGGGGGCAATTTTGGTGATCGGTGGCGCGGTATCGCGTCAGGTGGCGCTCGTCCTAATCGGTTCACTCTTTGTAGGTGTCGCGAGTGCGGCCAGTCTCCAGGCGCGATACGCCGCGACGGACTTATCATCGCCAGAGCAGCGGGCGCGCTCGTTGTCCTATGTCGTGTGGGCGGCAACAATCGGTGCGGTGCTCGGGCCAAACCTTCTCAACTTCAGTGGCTCGGTGGGCTTGAGTCTGGGGCTGCCGCAGCTCTCTGGTGCATATGTAATTGCCGGGATATCTTTGACTCTAGCGGTCGCGATACTTGTTGTGGCACTGCGACCGGACCCGTTTATTCTTGCGCGGCAAGTGCGTCAAGCGGCAGATCCCGGAACCAAGATTCCGAACCCGAAATTGCGTGATGGAATCGAACATTTACGCACCCGACCTCGAGCGGTTCTGGGAATAGCGACAATCTCGATCGGGCACGTCGTCATGATTATGGTGATGGTGATGACACCCGTTCATATGGCCCATGTGGATGTAACACTGCAACTAATCGGCCTAGTGATCAGCGTGCATGTCGCCGGAATGTATGCCTTCTCGCCATTGGTGGGAAGCGCGGTTGATCGTTTCGGTCGGGTCCCCATGATCATTGTTGGAGCAATGATTCTCGCCGCGAGTTGTGTGATTTCGGGGCTGGCACCGGCCGACGATGTCGTGGTTTTGGGAGTCGGATTGTTCCTTCTTGGCCTGGGCTGGTCATTCACACTGATTGCTGGTTCGACTTTGGTCACCGACTCCGTTGACGCCGATGAGAGACCCTCAGTGCAGGGGCTGTCGGATCTGTCCATGAACGCAGCCGGAGCACTGGGCGGAGTGGCTGCGGGAATCATTATGTGGTGGGGCGGGTACCTGTGGCTCTGCGCGGTTGCAGCTCTCCCACTGGTGGCCTTGGTCATCTGGATTAGCCTCCCGGCGTGTCGCAGGCAATCGAACGCACGTTCGATATAGGCTCACATCGCTGGGTCGAGTTATCAACAGCCCTAGGTGCTTATCCACATCAGGAAATCATCTGGAGCAAATGTCAGTGCTCGCACCTAGTCTCGGGCAAACATAAAAGAGTGAAGTGCTCCAGTTTCAGGCCAGCTGAGATCATGGACCCAGGGTTGAGGAGAAGAACATGGCAAATACAGAGAAGGACCGCGAAAAGGCCCTTGACAGCGCGCTAGCCCAGATTGAGCGTCAGTTTGGTAAGGGTTCGCTGATGCGCCTTGGAGATTCCGAGCGTGTGCCCATTGAGGTAATACCGACCGGATCAATTGCACTTGACATCGCGCTCGGCATTGGCGGATTTCCACGCGGTCGAATCGTTGAGATTTACGGTCCAGAATCTTCGGGTAAGACAACGGTGGCCCTTCACGCCATCGCTAGTGTGCAGGCGCGTGGCGGACTGGCGGCCTTTATTGACGCAGAGCACGCTCTAGACCCAGAATACGCCGGAAATCTTGGGGTGGACCTTGACAACCTCTACGTTTCTCAACCAGACACGGGAGAGCAAGCACTGGAAATTTGCGACACGCTCGTCCGCTCAGGTGCAATTGATCTGGTAGTCATTGACTCGGTAGCCGCGCTCACGCCTCGAGCAGAGATTGAAGGTGACATGGGAGATTCACACATGGGTCTTCAGGCACGGCTCATGAGCCAAGCTTTGCGCAAGATGGCTGGTCCGCTGAGTAATACAAACACCACCGCCATATTTATCAACCAATTGCGTGAAAAGATCGGCGTGATGTTTGGTTCACCGGAGACCACGACGGGTGGCAAAGCTTTGAAGTTCTATTCCTCGGTCCGACTCGATGTGCGCCGGATTGAGACCCTCAAAGGCGGCACGGAGGCTGTGGGTAACCGCACCAGGGTCAAAGTTGTCAAGAACAAAGTTGCACCGCCTTTTAAGCAAGCCGAGTTCGACATCCTGTACGGGGAAGGAATTTCCCGCGAAGGTTCACTCATTGATATTGGGGTGGATCAGGGGATTGTTCGCAAGGCTGGAGCGTGGTATACCTACGAAGGCGACCAGCTGGGCCAGGGGAAGGAAAACGCACGGACTTTTCTTAAAGACAATCTTGACTTAGCCAACGAGATTGAGAAACGAATTCTCGAGCAACTTGGTATGGGTGCAAAAATTGATCAACCGGCGGAAGTAGCACCCGCAAAAGCGTCTAAGGCTACAAAAGGTCCCGATACTCAGGGCGAAGACGAGTAGCAGCGCCGCTTGATGAACTGGGAACAAGCTAGCGGTGTCCCGGCGAGCGAGGAGTCAAAAATCATGTCGGTTGTGATGCGCCGACTGAATGCGGCTCCTCGCTCGAGGGGGGAACTACGCACCTACCTACTGGGTAAAGATTTCGTGCCGAAAGAGATCGACACTGTGTTGGATCGCGTGGAGTCAATGGGCTACATCGACGACGCACAATACGCCCTTGACTGGGTGCGAAGCCGGCATCGTTCCCGGGGTTTGGCCCCGAGTGTTCTCGCCCGCGAGTTGACCAGCAAAGAGATTGACAGTGAATTGATCGACGTGGCGGTGAAACAAATCAGTGATCAGGACACTCAGGACCGGGCCTATCAACTCGCGGCCAAGAAGTACCGCAGCCTGCACGAGCTCGAAGGTAAAGTTGCGATCCGACGGATTGCGAGCCTGCTGCAACGCAAGGGCTACGCCCCGGGGGTGTGCTGGCAAATAGCCATGGAAACGGTGGGGGCTGACCTCGAGGGAGTGGGGGATTTAGAGGGGTAGTGGCCGATATCTAAGCACTGTTCAGATTGTGTTAGACTCAAGGGCTTTTCTCGATCATTCATCTCGTCCGTGTCAGGAGTTTTCATGCCAGTTGTGTCGCATTGGGCTGTTCGCAGACCGATCATTGCGCTTATTTCC
>CAJIYV010000055.1 GCA_905181745.1 uncultured Actinomycetes bacterium
TGAAAGTGAAGCAGAGTTGCACGAAAGAATAAAGGCGGTTGAACGCGCACTCCTTCCCCAAAGTGTTGAACAACTCCTCAGTGAGAGTTTCGGGAAAGGGTTTTGGTGACAATTCGGCCGATTAAACGGGCGTTAATCTCCGTCTACGACAAAAGTGGGATCGTGGAGCTGGCGCAGGCATTGACACGGGGGGGCGCCGAGATTGTTTCAACCGGCAGTACGGCGGCGACAATAGAAGCAGCCGGCATTTCGGTCACGCCAGTTACAGCCGTCACAAATTTTCCCGAGTGTCTTGGTGGACGTGTGAAGACTCTGCACCCGGGAATCCATGCGGGGCTGCTGGCTGACGTGCGCAACCCTGATCACGCTGCTCAATTGGAAGAGCTTGAGATCAAAGCATTTGATTTAGTTGTGGTGAACCTTTATCCGTTTAATGAAACTGTCGCCAGTGGTGCCACAAATGATGAATGCGTTGAGCAGATTGATATCGGCGGACCGGCCATGATTCGGGCATCGGCAAAAAACTATGCCAACGTGGCCGTGGTTGTGTCCCCTAATAGTTACTCTGAAGTGTTAACAGCGATAGCTGAAGGTGGGACCACTCTTGCCCAACGCGCTTTGCTCTCAGCGCAGGCGTTTTCGCACACGGCAACGTACGACATAGCCGTAGCAACCTGGATGTCAACTGTAGCTTCGCCCGAGGAGAGCGAGTTCCCCCGCTGGCGGGGAACGGCATGGACCAGAAGTGAAGTACTGCGGTACGGAGAGAATCCGCACCAAAGTGCCGCTTCCTACATTGGGATTGGCCACGAAAGTGGCGTAGCAAACGCCCAACAGTTACAAGGAAAACCCATGTCGTATAACAATTTTATTGACTCCGATGCAGCCCGACGCGCCGCCTTTGATTTCTCAGAGCCGGCCGTAGCCATCATCAAGCACGCGAATCCGTGCGGAATCGCTGTGGGTCTTGACATCGAGCAGGCGTACCGCAAAGCCCACTCCACTGATCCGGTCTCAGCATTTGGGGGAGTGGTTGCAGCGAATCGTCGGGTAACAAAGAAAATGGCGGAGTCGTTGTTAGAGGTTTTCACTGAGGTCATAATTGCTCCGGAGTTTGACGCTGACGCATTAAACCTTCTCAAGGAAAAAGCTAATCTGCGGATTTTGGTTGCGCCAGGACCGCTCCCTGGCCGTCGCGTTGACGCGCGCACGATCTCAGGTGGTCTCCTCGTTCAAAGCGTCGACACTGTGCACGAAGGCGGCGACAACCCAGTTAGCTGGAACCTGGTCAGTGGAGAGCCAGCATCTACTGCAAGTCTGCGTGATTTGGAATTTGCCTGGCGTGCCTGCCGCTCGGTGAAATCAAATGCGATTTTGTTGGCAAAAGATCTTGGTGCGGTGGGGATTGGCATGGGACAGGTCAATCGAGTTGATTCCGCGCATCTGGCGGTATCGCGTGCTGGGGACCGCGCACGGGGAGCGGTCGCTGCATCAGACGCCTTCTTCCCGTTCGCTGACGGTCTACAATTGCTACTGCAGGCAGGTGTGAGCGCGGTAGTGCAACCGGGGGGATCCGTGCGCGATTCAGAAGTCATTGACGCAGCCCAAGCCGCCGGTGTCACCATGTATTTCACAGGGACCCGTCATTTTTTCCACTAGGACGCGGGGAGGATCATGGCAACTAGCCGTGATCCCGACCATCGCCGCTTTCTTCGTTGGTGGACTTACTGCAATTCAATCTCGAGCGAACGGTTCGCTCGCCGACGTCCTTGATTCAGGGCTGCAGGCCGCCACTATCTCTTTTTGCATTGGCTTGCTCCTCACCTCAATTATCGTCATGTCGAGTGCGAAGTTGCGCCTAGGCGTTACTAGATTGCGGACGGCAATTCGCGGCCGTCAGATTGGGTACTGGGAACTCTTCGGTGGCTTTTTCGGAGCACTATTTGTCCTCTCGCAGAGTCTGTCCGTACCGGTAATCGGTGTAGCGTTGTTTTCGGTGGCGTTGGTCTCGGGCCAGAGCGCTTCGGCCCTGATTGTTGATCGACTGGGCCTTGGCCCACATGGCCGGCAGCCGGTAACGCTGCAACGCGTCTTGGCCGCCCTAATCGGTGTGAGCGCGGTGGTCGTAGCGGTATCTGGACGGCTGGATAGCGCTGAGATTCCGATCTGGCTCGTGGCACTATGTTTTGTCGCCGGTATTGGTGTGTCTGTTCAGCAAGCAATAAACGGTAGGGTGAGTGCTGTCTCGGGTGAACCGCTGGTGGCTGCATGGTTGAATTTTGTGGCGGGTGTGTCAATTTTGATCATGGTATTTGGGTTCATGGTATTGGCGGGGACAGTGGCGCCCAGGGCCCTTCCATCCGGGCCCCTCTGGCTCTACTTTGGTGGTGTAGTCGGCGTGATTTTTATTGGTACCACTGCATGGGTGGTGGGAAAAGTTGGGGTACTGCGCTTAAGTTTATTGGCAATTTCGGGACAACTAGTTGGTTCACTCGTGCTTGA
>CAJIYV010000056.1 GCA_905181745.1 uncultured Actinomycetes bacterium
GGTCAGATGCTGTGCACGAGTACGCTTTGGCCCATGAGCAAATGGGCTGAAGGTCGCGTACTGAGTAAGAAGTGTTGGTCATTATTGGGGAAAAATAAGTATTTTCTATGGTTCCCAGTTCTCGGCCTGGTGCTTTCTATGATCCCCATCGTGATTTTTGGGATTGCAACAATTGGATTACTCGCCAATGACTCCGAGGTCTTGGCAATCATCACTGCCGCTATTGGCCTCGTTTTTGTCAATTACTCTTTTACACTTTCCGGTGCCGCCTTGGTGAGTGCTGCTGATGCCGAGCTTGCCGGTAAAGATGTATCTGTGGGCTACGGCTTTGGCAAAGCATTTGGTAAATTAATTCCGCTTTTTGCTTGGGCATTGATTCGAGCTGCCGTTGGCGCATTATTTGCGGCGATGCGTGGCAACGGCAGTGGGGCCGCTGGAATTGCCGGTAGTATTTTTGCTGCGCTAGGAGCTGCCGCTTGGTCGATTGTTACCTTTTTTGTAACCCCGTACATCATGTTCCATGACTCAAATGCGATAGCGGCAATAAAAGAATCGGCTAAGTTGGTAAAAGAAAAATGGGGGACGCAAGTTACCGGCGGAATTCGGATTGGTGCCAGTGTCGTCCTAATAATTATTCCATCTGTTTTATTGATTGTGTTCGGCGTGATTCTATTTGCCGGTGACGGCGCTGCGGTCGCACTGGGTGCAGGGCTTTTTACCCTCGGTGCCGTGATCCTGATAATTGGATTGTTGATCGGTAGCACACTACAGTCGATATTCTCGGTCGCTCTGTATCGGTTTGCTACAGATGCTGGCGATACCTCACCATTTACTGCCGAAGAGTTGCAAGGAGTTCTGCGTGTCAAGGCGTGATGAGGGGTGGGCGCTTTCTGGAAAAATTGCGCTCGTCACAGGTGGTGCACGTGGAATGGGTGCGGCCCATTGCGCAGCGTTAGCGGCGGCAGGTGCGTCCGTTGTTGTCTGTGACGTATTGGATACAGAAGGCGTTGCAACTGCAAAAGAAGTAGGTGGGATCTATCTGCACCTCGACGTTACAAGTGAAAGCGACTGGATTTCTGCGGTGGCCGCGACGGAAAAGGAATTCGGTCCCATTGACATTTTGATTAATAACGCCGGTGTTGTTGGTCTCGGCCGGGTTGACACCACTGAACTCGATGAATGGAACCGGATCATTGGGATCAACCTCACCGGAACTTTCTTGGGGATTCGACATTGCGTTGAATCCATGAAAAAGACTGACTCCGGTGTGATTGTGAACATCTCTTCAACTGCAGGACTAGTCGGTTACTGTGATATGTCGGCCTATGTTGCCAGTAAATGGGGTGTTCGCGGTTTAACTAAATCGGCAGCACTTGACCTTGGTCGTTTCAATATTCGGGTGGTGTCCATTCATCCCGGGATTATTGAGACCGACATGGCAGCGGATCTCTCCATTAGTTTTAAGCGCCAAGCAATCCCACGAATTGGTCAAAGCGAAGAGGTCGCAAAGCTGATGCTCTACTTGGTGAGCGAAGCGAGTTACTCCACCGGTTCAGAGTTTGTTGTCGACGGTGGTCAGACCCTGGGTCAGGTGTATGACTTGAGTTAGTTGGGCAATTTTTAGTTCGGGAGTTTGCGAAAAATCGGCTTAGGCAGCGCCTTGAGGCCAGCCATGACAAAGCGCAATGGCCCGGGTGCGTAGACAGCACTTTTCCCTTTTTTGAGCGCGGTCACAATTATCTTGGCAACATCCTCCGGGTTCGTGGTCATGGGCGCTTCCGGCAGGTGGCTGGTCATGCGGGTGCGAACAAAACCCGGACGCACAATTAGGACATGAGCCCCGGTTCCCGCAAGTGCTGCGTCAAGGCCCTGGGCAAATGCGTCAAGCCCAGCCTTGGTTGAGCCGTACACGAAATTAGTTCTTCTCGCCCGATCACCAGCGACACTCGAGAGAACAACGAGTGCGCCATGGCCTTGGTTTTTCAATCTGCGGGCAACGTGCAATCCTGCACTGACTGCTCCGGTGTAGTTCACGGTCGCAATTTCAACCGCGTGAGTGGGGTCTGCTTCCGCGGTCATTTGGTCACCGAGAAGACCAAACGCAAGGATCACAATGTCAATATCCGAGCCGTCAAATGCGGCGTCGATGATCCCGCCGTGTGTTTCGGTGTTTTTAGCGTCGAACTCGATTGCTTCAACACCGGCAATATTGAGAGCTTTTAATTGCTTAACTGCTAAATCCAGTGACTCAGATGGTCGTCCCGCTAGTAGGACTCGGCGTAGTCGATTTCGTGGCATCTCTTTGATTGTTGCGAGTGCAATCTCACTTGTTCCACCAAGAACGAGAACGGACTGGGGGTCACCGAGAGCATCAAGCATGTGGTTGGCCTTTCAGATTTCAAGTCGACGGGATAGATCTGATGCAAAAACGCGCTTGGGGTCCATGGTGTCACGAATTTCACGCCATTCACCGAGGCGCGGGTATGTTCTTGCAAAATTTGTTGGCGACTGACGGGAATCTTTTGCCAAATACAACCGGCCACCTTCTGCACTAATCAGCGCATCAAGTTGGTCCAGGGCCCGGCCAAGACCAGGGATACCCGCCGGTAAGTCGGCCGCAAGAGTCCAACCCGATTGTGGGAAGGACAGTGGGGCGCGGTTTCCCGGGCCGAACCGCTTAAGCACGGTAAGGAAACTAGGTGCACCGATTTCACGTAACTTGCTCAATGCCATGCCAACGAGGTAACCGGCAGCATCGGGCACTTGGAATTGGTATTGCAGGAAACCACTCGGTCCATAAATCCTGTTCCACTCCTGTACCCCGTCGAGTGGGTGAAAGAAAGCACTGATTCGTTGGATTTCGCCGGTCCGCTCCTTGGGGTGCTTGCGGTACCAGCCTTCGTTAAAGGCGCGGACCGTCCACTTATTAAGTGCGCCCGAGGGGACGAGGGCTGGAGCGGTTGCGATGTTTTTGGGATCGTAGGCTTCTGGGTCTTTAATCCCGTCAAGATTGCATTGCTCAATCGTTGCGTGATCTCCGCGGGTGATGACCCCGCGGCCCGAGGAAGAAACCGAGTCAATCCAAGCAACTGTGTAGCGGTACTCGTGATCACGGGCACACATTCGTGACATTACATCGTCGAGATTATTGCCGCGTTCGGTATCCACTGCAATGTAGGAACTGGCAATGGGAATCACTGTAAATGTGGCACTTGTAATGACTCCGGTTAAACCCATGCCACCCACCGTGGCCCAAAACTTGAGATCCTTCGGTGTCAGCGTGTGTTGCGCACCCAGACCATCAATCAAGGTCAATTCAGTGACATGCGCACCAAAACTACCGTCACGGTGATGGTTCTTACCATGAATATCCGCCGCGATTGCACCACCGACAGTAATTACGCGGGTTCCCGCGGAGACTGGAACGAAGAATCCCCGGGGAACAATCTCGCGTAAAATGTCGTCGATGCTCGCGCCAGCATTAGCGGTGACGCTCATATTGTCAGAGTTGAGCGTGAAGTCATTCATAGTGGTCATATCGATCACGGTTGCGCCACCGGATTGCGCCGCATCGCC
>CAJIYV010000057.1 GCA_905181745.1 uncultured Actinomycetes bacterium
GCTGGCGGGTTCGGCGCTCGCCATTAACCACGAGCGCAACTCCACCGACCACGATGGACAGGCCGACAACTACATCCAGACTGATAGGTTCTTTCAGAATCAAAAATCCTAGGGTTACTGCGACCATTGGGTTGACATAGGCGTGGGTTGTCACCAGTGACATGGGCGCGTTATTAATCAGCCAGACGTACGCGCCATAAGCAGCTGACGAAGCAAATACAAGAAATGCCCATCCGGCCCAAGACTGTTGGGTAATGATGTCAAAATTCCATGTCTCTCCGATGAGGACGCCTACCAAAGTGAGGAAAACGCCCGCAGTTGCGAGCTGAATGACAGCCGTAGTCAGCGGGTTTTTTGGTTGTTGGTAGCTTGTAGACCGCCAACTGAAAAATGCCCAACAAAAACTACCGCACGCAATTGCGACAGACCAGAGTGCGACTTGAGTGTTACTCGCACCGCTAATCGGCACAGTTCCACCGGGAATGAGGATCAGGAAAAGGCCGATGAGGCCCACCCCAACACCTATTAACGTCAGCCGAGAGGGGCGATCTCCTGCCCGGAGTCGAAAGAGAATAATCCACAGTGGTAGGACCGAGGCAATGAGGGCAGCGATGCCTGTGGGCACGTATCTCACGGCGAGCGTCACAATTCCAATTGCTACGCCGAGAATCGTAACTCCCATAAACATCGCGCCGCGCACTTGTGGAGCGGTCACGGTGAATGCGCGTGGGCCTTTGACGAGCAGCACGATTGTTCCCAAAAGTAGGGAGGCGGCGATAAAGCGTGTGCCAGACCCCAAGAGTGGCGGCATAGACCTCACCATGAGAGCAATGCCCGTGTATGTAGAGCCCCAAACGATCCAGAGCGTGATTAAAGGTCCCATGATTATGCGGAATGGGGCTTCGGTTACTCCTCGAATATCCGGTTCCACGCGAGAAGCATGTCAGAGTGGTGGTTACCGCACCGGCAGAGCACCCTGGAAATTAAATTCAGGACAACAGTCCCGTTTTAAGGGGCCGCCGACGGAGCCAGGCGCCTTGAGCCCCCAATTTAAGGCACCATCACCATGGGTGTATGCCTTATTGTTTACCCCATCGTCCAAATATTACCCAAGGCGGATAGTGAGGCAGCTATAACAACTGCGACCATCAAAAGAAAACATTTCGCCGTGGTCTACCTAAAATTAAGTAGGTGGCAGACTAGAAACGAAAGGACACGTCTTCACAAGCGTGAGTTACAATGACAGTCACAATGACTACGGCTCCACAACCACAAAACCCTGCGGTGCAGTTACTCACACCAGAGGGTGAATTGGTGAGCCACGAAAGCTATTCCTTGGACCTTACCCACGCTCAGTACAAATTCCTTTACCGGGAAATGGTGTTCGTCCGAAGGCTGGATCAGGAGGCCACGGCACTTCAGCGCCAAGGGGAACTTGGTCTCTGGGCATCGTCGTTGGGTCAAGAGGCGGCGCAGGTGGGCTCAGCTTTTGCGCTTGAGAAAAATGATTTTGCATTCCCGACCTATCGCGAGCACGGTGTCGCCTGGATGCGCGGTGTCGACCCCATGAAAATCATGGAGGTCTACCGCGGAATTTCTAATGGCGGTTGGGACCCACTTGAGCATCGATGCAATAGCTACACAATCGTGATCGGTAACCAAGTACTCAACGGAGTTGGTTACGCCATGGGTTGCACCTTGGATCAAAGCGATGACGCTGCGATTACCTACTTTGGTGACGGAGCGACAGCTCAGGGTGATGTAAATGAGGGTTTCGTTTTCGCATCAACTTTTGACGCCCCGGTCGTATTCTTTTGCCAAAACAACCAATGGGCCATTAGCCAGCCAAGTGAGAAATTCGTTAAAACTCCGATATACAAGCGCGCAGATGGTTTCGGGTTCCCCGGTGTCTTGGTAGACGGAAATGACATCCTGGCAGTGATAGCCGTTACGAAGAAAGCTCTTGATCGGGCACGCAGTGGTGCTGGCCCAACCCTGATTGAAGCATTCACGTATCGGATGGGCGCCCACACAACATCGGATGACCCAACGCGTTATCGCCATGAAAATGATCTACAAAACTGGAAATTGCGCGATCCAATTGAGAGGCTTAAAGTCATGTTGGCGCGTAATGGAATCGCCGATCGAAATTTCTTTGATGCAATTGATACTGACGCGGATGCATGGGCACACACCTTCCGAGCCGCGGTTCGCAGTATGCCTGAGCCGGCACCCGATTCAATCTTTGACAACGTATATGCCGATAGCCATGAAGCACTGGATGCGCAGCGTGCTGCCTTTCTTGATTACCATGAAGGCTTTGCGGACTCGGGAGTGCAATCATGACAACCGAGCTGACCATCGCCAAAGCCCTTAACCAGGCATTGCGAACCGCAATGGAAGAAGACAGCAAAATACTCCTTTTCGGTGAAGATATTGGGAAACTGGGGGGCGTTTTTCGAGTGACTGACGGGCTGCACAAAGATTTCGGTGATCACAGAGTCCTCGACTCTCCACTTGCTGAAAGCGGAATTGTGGGCACTGCAATTGGATTAGCCATGCGGGGTTATCGACCTGTTCTTGAGATCCAATTTGACGGTTTTGTTTTCCCAGCTTTTGATCAGATCATTTCCCAGTTGGCCAAGGTGCATCGACGCACTAACGGCAGCGTGAAACTTCCCATCACGATTCGAATTCCCTACGGTGGCGGAATCGGTGCGGTTGAACACCACAGCGAATCACCCGAAACTTTCTTCACGCATATTCCTGGACTTCGAGTCCTCACACCGAGTGATCCGCAGTCCGCGTACTCCTGTCTGCTTTCTGCAATTCGCAGTAATGACCCGGTAATTTTCTTTGAGCCTAAGCGGCGATACTGGGACAAGGGCTCCGTTGATCACACCCAATCTCCCGCGGATCCGTGGCGGGCTCGCAT
>CAJIYV010000058.1 GCA_905181745.1 uncultured Actinomycetes bacterium
CATTCGTCTCTTGCATCAGGAAGCCAAGTGGCACATGCACCGTCGGTCGAAATGCACAAAGGGGCATCGGATTTGACTAGATTCTCTGGACGATCGCTTCCAAGCACTGGTACTGGTACTGGTTCGAGTACTTTCACTTCAGGCTCGCTGGCCGCGGTCGGCTCTAGTTCTGGGTCAGAGCCACTGGAATCATTTGATGTGCCACAGCTTGAGAGCAGGAGGGTAGCCGCAATCAGCACGACCACTATCCCGTTCCGGTTACGGCTGCGCACGATTCCACCATCCAATTCGTGTACAAGACAATCACAATTAGGCCGTGCGTATGAAATTGTAGGGGGCCCACGTGCCAGACAAGATGCCTGCTGCTGCCAACATTTTTCACGCTATCAACGATTCGCCATATTGGTTGCCTGGAGTGACTCCATTCTGCGCCAACTTTTGCAGCCACAAGGTCAAACCCGGCCTGGCGGCGGGGCAACCCTGATCGCCAAGACAGCCGGGATAGCATGTTGGAGTGGCGCAAATCACGAATTATGTATGCGTGGTGGGTGGCGCAAACCTAGACATCGAGGGACGCGTTCCAGGCTCGCTCTTGCTGGCAGACTCCAACCTGGGCACTGTGATCCGCTCACCTGGTGGAGTGGGACGCAATATCGCTGAAAATTTGACGCGTCTGGATACACCCACCCGACTCATCACTGCCCTAGGTCGCGATGACAACGGCACATGGCTGCACGATCTCACCGCAAAATCCGGTGTTGACCTGACCGACAGTGTGTGGTCCGAATCGGCTCCGACGGCAACCTACTTGTCAGTGATCGATGGCAGCGGCGAGATGGCGGTCGCAGTCAACGACATGGCCGTAATGGATTCCCTCGACGTTGCTGCCCTGCAGGCACGAAGTAACACACTGGAAAACGCTGCAGCTGTGGTCGTCGACTGCAACCTGGCCTCAGAGTGCATCGGCCATATCGCAACCACAAGCGCCAACAGGCCCCTTTTCGTGGACCCCGTTTCAGTGGCCAAAGCTGGCCGCGTGACACCCCATCTCGCATCGGTCCACACTCTCAAGCCCAACCGGGCAGAGGCCGCGCTGCTCTCTGGCATCGAAATATCAGACAAACGAAGCCTCAAAGCTGCCGCTAATGCCCTTCTCGATGCTGGCGTGCGCAACGTCGTGATCAGCCTTGCGGCCGATGGTGTCTTTTTCGCCAACGCCGAGACCTCCGGAATCCTCACTGTGCCACCCCAAAATGTGGCCAGCGTCACTGGAGCAGGAGACGCACTGATGGCGGGTTTGGTGCATGCTCATTTAGCGAATTTTGATTTGGAAGACGCCGTCCGATTCGCCCTCGTCGCCGCCGTTCTCAGTGCTGCTTCGGCGACCCCGGTGGCGAGGGGCTTCTCAGCCGAATCCATTCAGCAAATCATCAATGACAAAATAATTATTAAGGAACAGACACCGTGAAAAATAAGCATCTGAAGATTAGCGCCCCTGTGGACGAGGCATTGCGTGAGGGAAGAGCGGTCGTGGCCCTTGAGTCGACGATCATTACCCACGGCATGCCCTATCCCCGCAATGTTGAGACGGCCTTGGCCGTGCAGGCGGCCATTACAGAACGTGGGGCTGTTCCTGCCACCACGGCGGTTTTGGGCGGCAAAATGCGAGTGGGATTGAGTGACGACGAGATCGATGCTCTGGGCCAAGCCGGCGACACAGCGGTAAAAGTGAGCCGGCGTGATCTCGCTTTCACGATCGCCCACGGGACGGTCGGAGGTACCACCGTTGCGGCCACCATGATGCTGGCCGCGATGGCTGGAGTAAGGGTTTTCGCCACCGGTGGTATCGGTGGCGTGCACCGAGGGGCAAGCACCACCTTCGACGTTTCTGCAGACCTTCAAGAACTAGCGCGCACCGAAGTGGTCGTGGTGTGTGCCGGTCCCAAGTCGATCCTTGACCTTGGACTGACCCTGGAATATTTGGAGACGCACGGCGTGCCGGTAATTGGGTTCGGAACTGACATGGTGCCTGCCTTTTACAGCCGGGAAAGCGACTTCCACGCTGACTACCGGATCGATGATGCAGCCGGAGTGGCCGCGGTAATGGCCGTGCGGCGCGACCTAGGTGTGGGCGGCGGGATGCTCGTAACCAACCCCATCCCGGTCGAATACGGCATGGAGCGCTCGGTGATTGATGCGGCTATCAATACCGCGGTCGCCGAGGCCAGTGCCCGAAACATCATCGGCAAAGGAACCAGCCCATTCCTGCTAGGTCGAATCGTTGAGCTCACGGGCGGCACTAGCCTCGATGCCAATATTCAACTAGTCCTGAACAACGCCCGGGTGGCCGCTGATATCGCTATCGCGGATAGCAAGGGCCGAGTCAATCCATCCAACAGTGGCGGTTGACCCTGAGCCTTTGCCGACCACTATCTATTAAGTTTCCAAAGGATCCGTTGTGAAGAATGTCGACGTAATGCGGGCAGCGGTTCTCATGGGTCATGGAGCCATCGATCAACTGCATGTCCGGGAAGACATGCCCATTCCTCGACCTGGAAGCGGAGAAGTGCTCATTCGGGTGGGCGCCAGTGCCGTCAACAACACCGATATAAATACGCGTGTCGGATGGTATTCACAAGGTCGTAACGATGCAGATGCGGCGTGGTCCGGGAACCCCATGAAATTTCCTCGGATCCAAGGCGCCGACTGCTGCGGGCAGATCACGAGCGTGGGCAGCGCCATTGATCCAGCGCGCATTGGAGAACGCGTGCTGGTGCGCACCATGCAAGAGCCCTTAAGTGTTGACGGCAATCTGATCCCCATCACGCTTGGTTCGGAAATTGATGGCGCATTCGCAGAGTATCTGAGCGTGCGAGCAAGTGAAGCCTTCGTTATCGACAGTCCTCTCGATGACGCGGAGCTCGCCTCGTTTCCGTGTTCGTACTCCACAGCCGAGGGGCTGCTTCAGCGCGCGCAGGTAGGTGCAGAGCGGGTTCTCATCACCGGCGCCTCGGGCGGAGTCGGCTCGGCCGCGGTGCAGCTTGCAGCCATGCGCGGAGCGTCAGTTGTCGCCGGGACGACCGGCGCCCATGCGGATGACGTGAGGGGAATCGGAGCCGGCGAGTCAGTTGATCGGGCGGGCGACCTGGTCGATCAGTTGGGTGAGTCCTCAATTGACGTTGTGATTGACCTAGTCGGCGGGCCGCACTTTGAGAGCCTGCTTCGAGTACTTCGCCCCGGCGGCCGTTACGCAACTGCAGGAGCGGTAGCCGGCCCACACGTCGCTTTGGATCTTCGCGACCTCTACCTCAAGGACCTTACTTTTTACGGGTGCACTTTTCATCCCAAGTCGGTCTTTACCGACCTAGTCTCCTACATCGAGCAAGACCGGATCCAGCCTTTGGTCGCTGCGCGTTATGACTTAACCGATATCCATGAGGCGCAGCGGCGTTTTAGCGAGAAGGATTTCATTGGAAAAATAGCCATCGTGACATGACCGAAGATTCTTGACTCAATCAGGCACATTGATTGCCGTCCTCCTTGTTGGGAGTGAGCCTGCGGCAGTCCACCAGGGCGATTCTCATAAAAGGCAGAAATTGGTGCTATCCGAGAAGCACGTATGCTCTTCCCACTATGGCACATCGGTATTTGGTCAAGCGAAAACTTTGGGCTCCCCAAGAAGGTGACTGGTGGAATGCCAGCACGTTCATCGTTGGGTCGATTCTCTTTGCACTCGGTGCGGTTTTGCCCACACTCTCACGCGTGCCCAGTCAGGCGATTCTTTTTGTCTATCTGATCGGATCAACGCTTTACCTGATCGGGGCAATCGTGCAATTGGTTCGCGGTCGACACATGGCGATCCACAGTGCCAGCGAGCCTCTTGCAGCCCGACGCTTAGCAAACCGAAACTCCTTAGCAGCAACTATTCAAGTAGCCGGTGCCATATTTTTCCAAATATCGGCGACCGGAGATCTACTGCGATTCCTGTCGCCCACGCATCAAGACCGGATCCTATGGGTGCCTGACCTTACGGGTGCAATCTGCTTCGTGGTGGCAAGTGCCATGTTCTTTTCGCTGCGGTATCCGATTCAACACCGCAAAGGCAACCCAATAAGCGATCGCACCCTCGCATTATTAAATATTTGGGGTTCACTGTTCTTCGTCGCTTCAGCAATCGGTACCTACGTTCCAGCGTTAACAGGGGTGTCTCTCTACCCCAAACTAGCGAATATCGGGACATTCATTGGCGCAATCCTCTTTCTCATATCTTCTATCCCTGGGCTGCCTCTGCGGAAACCTGACCGCGAAAACAATGACACTGCTGGTCCAAGCATTAAATAGTGAGGACTAGTTTGGAATCATCTCAGCAAAGTCGAAGACGTTGTCTAGGTCATAAATACGCTTGATTCGCTCCAGTCGAGGCGAATATCAACCACACTCGATGAAAAAGCCCTAACAGCAAAGATTGTTCCACCCCTCACTAAAGACCTTTAAAATTTCAGAATGCGTTAGGGGACACTTCCGCACACACGGGGCTGCATCTGGCCTAGATCTCTATCAACTCTCAATGCCAAAATCTCGAATGGCCTGTTCAAATTTTGCTCGATCTCGCTCTCCTAAGTCTTCCCAAAGAATTTCGTCGGCTGGCTGTTGCCTCGGAGGAGGAGAAGGAGTAGGGGGAGTAGGAGTAGGAGACTGAACTGAAGCAGCACCTGATGGGCCCGCAAGATCTGCTCCGCCAGGAGTTGCAGCCGCCGGTGCAGCTTCCCGTCTGCCTCGACTTCTAGCCACTAAACCTCCACCACCAACTAGGGCAGCCAGCACGAGGATGCCCATAATCCACCACGCAGGATTCGAGTCCTCCGAGGTTGAACTGAGATCCGGATTAGCAGTTGGGGTCGAATCGGGAATTATCGATTCGCCAGCGGCTGCAGCGGTCTCCGATGCTATCGAGGGGGTAGGGGTAGGGGTAGCTGGATCAGAGGGAGCCGCCGACTCTGAAATAGTTTCGGCTGGCGTGGGTACCGGTGAAGTGGTCGGCGTAGGTGAAGTGGTCGGCGTAGGTGAAGTGGTCGGCGTAGGTGAAGTGGTCGGCGTAGGGCTTGGCATCGGTCCCCCACCTGCCGAAGCAGTAACAGCTGGGCCTAGGACAAGTGACACCATTAACCCGACTGAAAGGGTACTGCGAACTAAAAGTGCTCTCCCAAACTTCCCACGCGAACTTTTCATGAGCTCTTCAACTATTTCAGGAGCCTGTGTCGGAGGCAACGCTCGTTTCATTCACCACTGCTTTACGCGTGCTTTGTGGGGCCTCTGCCTCGTTGTGCATTCCGGTTCCAAGCCTGCGTTGCAGATCCGAGCGCATCTGAGTAGTAGTGCCGATGTGTGAACGAACCCTTGCCTCTGTGCGCGCCGCCTGCGCGGCCATGCGCTCAGAGGACTCACGTACTGCCTCCATGACTGAGGCAATCGAATCGCGAAGTGCGCCAGAATCGACCAGGAGATCGCCCATCGAGCTTTCCTGAATCTCAATGAGATCAAGCAGATCCCGCAACATAACCCGAGTTTCGCTCTGCGTTTCCTCGCGCAAAGAATCTGCCATTTGTCGGGCTGCATTGACTATCTTGCGACCCGACTCATTCGCGCTCGCCAGCGTTTTCTCACCAGTGTGCACCGCCTGGCCTAACTGCACGCTTGCTTCCTCAGATAGCTTGTCGGCCTCTTGTTGCGCCTTCAGTCGGACCGCGTCTGCTTCTTGCTGGGCTTTGTGAACCATGGCCACAGATTGGTCACGGACCGTCGCCATGATTTCTGCTGCGTTGTCTCTCGCATCTGCTCGCATCTGTTGTGAATTTGCCGTTGCCTCATCCAGTGCGGCCTTCGCTGCGGATCTACTTTGAGTGACGTATTCCTCAGCAGAAGCGCGAACCTCGGCCGCTTGGGCACGTGAAGCTTTAATAATCTCTCCAGCAGCGCCCACGGAGAGAAGGGCCAACTCATCTGGTCCAAGGTCTTGAAGTCGACGGTGATCTGAGTTCCGGCGATTTGCCTCCGCCAGCTGGGCCTCTAAATCTGAGATACGCCCCTTTAAATTCTCCAAGATCTGTCCAGGGGAAAGACTGCTCCCTGAACTAACTTCTGAAAGTGACACGCGGACTCCTGACAACGCTCAATGACCTAAACTACGACTATCTTAGTGTAGCCTACCGTCCTTACGGCTTTGAGTCAGCCTACTTCTGGTCGTCGGTGAGCCAAAGATCCCACTGCTGGTCCAACAATCGCGCCAGCAAGGGGTCGTCAGATAGCTTTTCACGTGAATTCATTGATGCTGATGGGCGGTAAGTCTCAGCATACTGGCGCCCCTGCTCTGCCTGGGCTCGTCGACTTGTTTCCTCTAACAACCGCGTCCGAGTTTCCTCAAGTTCCATTCGCAGGTCGCTCAGCTCCACGCGAAATAATTCACTTTGCGCAGCATCCTGATGCAGAGTGTTGCGATCGTCTTCTACTAGAGCCCGCGCATCGACCAAAAGCCTGCGCTCCTCTTCAACGGCCTCTCGTGATTTCGACAACATGGAGATTTCTTGAGTCACCTCGAGAAGTTGTGCAGCAACGCTAGATTGCTGAGCGAAAACCGCCGAACGGGTGGAGTCCAACTCATTCTCTTGGCTCGCACGCAACTCTTCCCACAAGGACTCAGAGGCGCCCAACTCCCTCTGTTGAGAGTTGAGGTCTTCACGCATCCGCTCAACCTCACCCCGTTGGGAATCCAAAACTCCAAATTGTGATTGTATTTTTTCTCGCTCAACGTTTAACTCGACCGTGCGTGATTCCAGGCTTTCCATACCGCTTGACAGCTTGGCACTGGCCACAGAGCACTCCATTTTTTGGGTGTCAATGTCTTCCTGCACCTGCTGTGCTTGCTGCATCGACTCGGCAACCAAATTCTCACGATCTAGCAGATCAGACTCCCTGCGCTCCAACTCTAGTTCTCCGTTGTGAAGTTGATCTTTTTGTGCGAGCAATCTTATTTCTTCTTCCTTCACTTCATTTTCTCGCTGATCAATCATTTCAGAGGATTTAGCCAATTGGGATTTGACTTCGGCAGCGTCGTTTCGGGTCTGTGATAACTCTTCAGCCTG
>CAJIYV010000059.1 GCA_905181745.1 uncultured Actinomycetes bacterium
ACCAAGGGTCGTGATGTCTTTTGTGTCTTGGGCAACACCTTGAAAGCCAGCCACAATTGGGATGGCACCTTTAGCAAGTGCATCGGTAATCCGCCCCGGCGTTACATCGATAATCCTCGCCGCACCGTGCGCTGAGTCAGTGATCAAACCCGCTTGTGATCCCGTATAGGAACGGGACACTGCACCCAGGTCTGAAATCGCCATTGCCAGAAGGGCCATTGAGATCCGCTCACCTGCGGTGAGCAACATGTCCAATTCACGTGCGGGTGGAAGTGGTGATACCTGCTGGGCTAAATCCATCAGTTCATCGGTTGAATCACCCATTGCCGAGACCACCACAACAACGCTATGGCCCGCTTTCTTCGTCTCCACAATTCGGCGGGCAACCCGTTTAATGCTGGCGGCATCGGCGACACTGGAACCACCGTATTTTTGCACAATCAGGGACACGGGCTCAAGTTTAGTCTGGGCGGGTATCGTGCCCTATGAGGACCAATTCATCTAAGACCTCAGCAGACACGAGATTCTTATGGTCAGGGAGCAAATGGGCGGCACGCACGTAATTGACGCACACCAAGTGGTAAAGAACTATGGGGAATTCAGCGCTCTCGCAGGTGTTTCCGTGCACGTCGATGCCGGCGAATGTCTCGCCCTCCTTGGCCCCAATGGCGCCGGCAAAACCACACTTACCGAAATCCTTGAGGGATACCGCACCCGCGACGGCGGTGAGGTCGAAGTACTCGGGGTCGACCCCAGCAAACCAACCGGTGCTTGGCGTTCGAAACTGGGGATCGTCCTACAAAATGCAAGTGACCTCGCAGACCTCACAGTGAATGAAACGATCACCCACTTCGCCCGCTACTACCCCAATCCGGCCGATCCCGAGCAGGTAATTGCCGCTGTCGGATTGACCGGGAAGGCCGCTTCACGCAACGGCAAGCTCAGCGGTGGGCAACGGCGCAGGCTCGATGTTGCCCTCGGCATAATTGGTAACCCTGAAGTGTTGTTCTTGGATGAGCCCACCACCGGCTTCGATCCGGAGGCACGGCGAGAGTTCTGGGTACTCATTGATCGGCTCAAATTAGAAGGCACCACGATCTTGCTCACAACTCACTATCTGGATGAAGCTCAATACTTGGCCGACCGCGTCGCGGTAATCGCCCGCGGCCTGATCGTCGCACACGGAACGCCGGACTCAATCGGTCATCGGGGTGACGCGATCGTGACGTGGTCCGAAGGTAAGCGTGAAATGAGCGAGTCCACCACCGAGCCCACAGCATTCGTGGCTGCCCTCGCCAGCAAATTTGATGGGGAGATACCGCATCTTCGCGTACGCCGTGCATCTTTGGAGGACGCCTACCTTGAGTTGATCGCCCAAGACCGAGACATCCATGTTGGTGAGCAATGACAAACTTTATTCGCCTAGACGCTGTTGGGATGGGCATGGGCCGGGTGGGAATCGAGCTCAAACAATTCTTTAGAGACCGGGAATCCGCTGTATTCAATTTCTTACTGCCCATGATTCTTCTGGTAATTTTCGGTTCAGTATTTGGTGAACAGGATCTGGGTGATTCCGACATTACGTTTTCGCAATACTTCGTTGCCGGGATGATCGCCTCCGGGATTCTCTACACATCCTTTCAGAATCTGGCCATATCGATCCCTATGGAACGCGAGGACGGAACCCTCAAACGTCTCCAAGGAACACCTATGCCACCCGCTGCGTTCTTTATCGGGAAAATTGGTATGGTTTTTGTGGCCTACATTGCACAAGTCACCATCTTGATCGCCGTTGGTGTGTTCTTTTTTGATATCGACATGCCGACAACGTCATTCGCGATCTTCACCTTTATTTGGATCAGCATCCTTGGCCTGATCGCGACGACCCTACTTGGAATTGCGTACTCCGTCGTGCCCAAGCAAGGGCGTGGTGCGGCTGCATTGGTTTCCCCCGTAGTGCTCGTACTGCAATTCACATCAGGTGTGTTTTTCGTGTTCACTGATCTCCCACAGTGGATGCAGAGCTTCGCATCATTATTTCCTCTGAAGTGGCTCGCCCAAGGAATGCGCAGTGTATTTCTCCCCGAGTCTGCGGCGGCCATGGAAGTCAACGGTTCATGGGAACTCGGCTTGACCGCAATCGTTCTGGTCGTGTGGATTGTTCTCGGGGCTCTGCTTGCCACACTATTTTTCCGATGGACCCCACGGGGCGAAAACTAAGACCCGACTTGGCGCCGCCCAGCGAATGCGCGGCCCAAAGTTATTTCATCGGCATATTCCAGATCCCCGCCAACAGGTAGTCCACTGGCCAGCCGCGAGACCGTTAAACCCAAGGGAACCAACAAGCGTGAAAGATAGGTCGCCGTGGCTTCACCCTCAAGGTTGGGGTCCGTGGCCAAAATCACCTCAGTGACACTGCCGTCGGCTAGCCGAAGCATGAGCTCGCGGATTCGCAGATCATCCGGGCCAACTCCATCAATTGGGTTAATTGAGCCACCCAAAATGTGGTAACTGCCACGGAACTCGCGGGTCTTCTCAATTGCTACAACATCTTTGGGTTCCTCCACAACGCAGAGCACACTCGGATCGCGTTTAGGGTCAAGACAAATTCGACACTGTGGATTCTGGGCAACATTCCCGCAAATTTCACAGAACTGCACTTTTTCTTTTACTTCAAGAAGTACTTCAGCTAGGCGTTTCACGTCTTCTGGGTCCTCGCCGAGGATGTGAAACGCGATGCGCTGTGCGCTTTTGGGACCAACGCCGGGTAGGCGCCCTAGTTCGTCAATCAGGTCTTGAACGATTCCTTCATACATTAAGTGTTAACCGTTCTCGATTTCGCCGATGGAGACTCCGCCGAGTTCCTGAGCAATCAGGTCCGCGCCCGTTACTTCACTTGAGGCGGAATCATCCATGCTAGGGGCGTCCTCTTCCTCCGGCACGGGAGGAACGGTAGCGCCACCGACGACACCTTTTGCTCCCAAAACTACATCAATCTTCGTATCGATTTCCAGCACGTCAAGGATTGCCTGGCGTAAGCGCTCGTCGTGTCCGCCAGATTTCACGTTGTTGTAGCGGCCTGAGTCCTTAACTCCCACTGCAAGTACACCGTTCTCAAAAGACAACGGCGTTGACTCTGTGAACCCCATCCAGGCCACACGTGAATACTTCAGCAACGCGTCCATGACTGCCGGCCACATTGAAATAAATGAGGCAACAGTGGTGTTCCCCAGATTAGGGACCAGGGCTTGGGTTGCTACCGGCTTAGGAGTGTCCTCGACTGGTTCCTTTGCGGCTGGCTTTGCCGGCTTCTTGGGTGGTGGGGGCACGGGTGGTGCGGGCACAGGTGGTGCGGGCACAGGTGGTGCGGGCACAGGTGGTGCGGGCACAGGTGGTGCGGGCACAGGTGGTGCGGGCGGTGGAGCAGCTTCGGTGGCGACGGGTGTGGCCTGTGCAGCGGCCGGTGCGTGATTCACCACCCCAGAGCGCTCTAGCAGCTCAACCCGAGCAAGAAGGCCATCGGTTGAATCATCGGTTGCGGGCAGGAGCAATTTCGCCATGAGCAGTTCAAGTTGAAGCCGGGGTGCAGTTGCTCCTTTGATCTCACTTAACGCCCGGTTGACCAGGTCACCGGCGCGCGCCAGTTCGGCTGCACCAATGCGAGACGCCTGATCGACTTCAATGGCGATCACTTCCTCTGGCGCGTGAATCAAGCCACTCTCGGCGGCTCCCGGAATTCTCTGCAAAACAATCAGGTCACGAACTCGTTCAAGTAGGTCGGTGACAAATCGCCTGGGTTCGTTGCCCGATTCAATGACTCGGTCAACTGCGGTAAACAATGCGGCGCCATCGCGATCAATTAGCGCATTTACAGTTTCATCAAGCAACGCTGAATCTGTCACGCCTAACTGCAGGACCGCTTCCTGGTAGGTAACGCCCTCGGGCCCACAACCAGAAATAACTTGACCCAAAATTGATAGCGAATCGCGTACACTCCCGGTACCAGCGCGGGCAATCAGGGCGAGCGCCGCGGGATCAGCGGGGATTTCTTCACTTGCACACACCATGACCAAATGTTCTTGCAAAATCTTCACAGGCACTAACCGGAAACCGTAGTTGTGGGTCCGTGAGCGAATTGTGGGGAGAACTTTGTCTGCTTCGGTTGTCGCAAAAATAAAACGAACATGCTCGGGTGGCTCTTCAACTAATTTGAGTAGTGCATTAAATCCCTCTTTTGAAACCATGTGGGCTTCGTCGATTATGTACACCTTGTAGCGCGATTTTGCCGGACCAAACATGGCACGTTCGCGCAGATCACGAGCCTGCTCCACCCTGCCGTGGCTGGCAGCATCAAGTTCAATCACGTCCATTGAGCCCGAACCCGTCGCGGACAAATCAATGCAACTTTCACATTCTCCGCATGGATCCGGTGTCGGTCCCTGCTCACAATTAAGTGATCGGGCCAAAATGCGCGCCGTCGAAGTTTTGCCGCAGCCTCGGGGACCAGAAAGCAAGTAGGCATGATGCATTCGGTTGTTTTCTAATGCTCTGTGCAGTGGAGTTGTGACGTGATCCTGGCCGACGACCTCGCTCAGTGTTTGGGGGCGGTAGGTGCGATAGAGAGCCAGCTGGGGACCCTTGGGAACTGGTGTATCGCTCTTTTTCGCCACTTGGTCACTCTAGCCGTTGCCCCCTGAATAGTTCTGCCCGACTTTCCTTGAAAGGAAAGCCGGGCAGAATCTAATGAATCCTCTATTCAGGATATCCAACTATTACTTTGCAATTACATAGCTACCTTTGTCATTAACAACCAGGATTTCAACCGGTACCTCAGTCCTCGTACCCGAATTGAGCTTGGTTCCCATGTGTTTCTGGTACGTAATTGTTCCCGTTGCACCCTTGAAGTTCTTGGTGCGGAACGCAGCCCTCTTCAATTCTCTGAACTCAGTGCCACCCGACTTCTTTATTGCTGCAGCGAGCACATTGACCGCGTCGTAGGTGAAGGCACCCCACACCCCTGGCTGCTTCTTGTATTCCTTGACATAAGCCTTGACATAAGCCTTGGCAGATGGCAATGCAGGGGCTGCTGGCACACCGCTGAATGTGCAATGCTGCGCAGCCGCAAGGCCCGCTTCGGTGACAAATGCTGGATCAACATTTGCTAACCCCATGAAACATGGGGTAGAAGCTGCACTTGCCAACAATTGCTGGGCAATAAGGCTTCCTTCAGGGTAATAGGTACTCGAGTAGATCATGCCAGGGTTGGTGGCCAGGGCCTTAGAAATCTGGGCACTGAAGTCGGTACTGCCCGCGGTAATCGGAATCTTTATAACCTCGATGCCCTTTTTCAATAACCCGTCTGAAGTTTGATCAGCGATGCTCAGGGTGTAGTCCGAGGTATCTACCAGCATTGCTACTGACTTGACACCCGTTGCACTGATGAAGGCGATCTCAGCCGGAGCGATTTGAGAGTTCATCGGCTGGGTTGTAACTCCCAATCCCTCAGTCTCATTCGAGGAAGTCATGCGCGCCGGAAAAATTTTTGCCTTGTAGTACAACGGAAGGTTCACAATTCCAACACTGGAGTTGTAGGGACCAACAACGGCGATAGCCCCAGCCTTGGCTGCTTTCTTAACCGCAGTCTTTGCCAACGCTGGATCGGCTTTGTCGTCAACACCGACAATCTTGATTTTCTTGCCAAGCACGCCACCTTTGGCATTAATCTGCATGGCCGCAAGTTGCGCCCCACGCAACTGATCCCGACCATTGTTGCTCTGGCTGCCAGTTAGTGGCGCTTCCAGAGCTATGACAATCTTGCCCGATTGCGCGGCCTGCCCCGGCAGAGCCGAAACTCCCACGGCGAGCACTGTCGCAAGCGCCACAACTGCGGCCGACTTAAGTGCGCTAAATTTCACAATGTTTCCTTCCCGCATATCAAGAAAAATATTTGTCAATAGCGGATTCTAAGGGCACTAGTGCTGAACAAAAACCGTGGAACCACGGTGTTAGCCCCGGATTGGCTCTTTGCGTGACGTAAAAAGGGACCCCCCGCGCACCTATCAGCGCCCACCTGCCCTTGCTGCCTTCCGGCCCTGGGGGATTCAGCGAGATGACACCACGCGAGGGGTCAGGGAACAGGGTACGCGCTAGGCACTGTCCACTCACAAAGTGGCTGTGGGTAATCTCCCCCACGGAGGATTCGCCTAGTGGCCTATGGCGCTCGCTTGGAAAGCGGGTTGGGTTAACGCCCTCAGGGGTTCGAATCCCCTATCCTCCGCCATTTGCTTTCTTCGATCCCCGCTCAGTCCGCAACGGGTACCTTCACACAGGCACCTGCGTGCTTGTAATCTTTCCCACGGTGGCGTGTCCGAGCGGCCAAAGGAGCGCGCCTCGAAAGCGCGTGTGGGGGCAACCTCACCGTGGGTTCAAATCCCACCGCCACCGCCGTGCTTTCTAGCTCTCGCTAGGAGACTCCGAAACACTGGCCGCTTCGCTGGGGGTGGCTTCGGGGATTGTGCAGCCTTCTGGGGATGCGCTCGCCGACGGCTGCGCAAGTTGGGCAACTACCTCGGCGTCGTTGGCGAGGTCAGAGAACTGTTGGCCCAGAACCACGTCAATGCGCTTGCCACCTCGATCATCTTTGATCAGGGTCGCATCAGGGAAGTGATAGGCCACAAGCTTCGCGTTTGCCTCGCCTTTTGCGCCGTACCGAATCTCACCAGCGCCCTGCACGCCCACACCTAGTGGATCATTCTCCACTTTTGCGATCTTGAACCCCCGCACACTAAGGAACTTGGACGTCTCTCCCGCAATCCCCACGCGTTTAGTTGAGTTATAGACGTTGAGGGTAACCCGCGATGCGCGTGGTAACACTTCAGCGGGGGTCACCATGACTGTGGTGCAGCCGCCTACCAATGCCGATGCGCTTGGAGATGCTGCCGCATCGGCGACATCTGCTCCACCCGATCCCTTAAATAAGGTCGCGATCCCGAAACCCACACCAAAAAGAACCAGCATGGCAACAAAAATCAGCACCACGGTCAACCAGAGCGGCCGCTGGGCGGGGCGAGTTTTGGGACGCCCGATTCGTTGAGGTGTTGACATTGGATACAGACTAACGTTTTTCGCTAAAAAATTCCCGAAGTAACTGCCCGGTTTCGTTTTCCAGCACACCGGGAATAACCTCTACTTGGTGGTTCATTCGCTGGTCGCGCACTAGGTCCCACCGGGATCCCACTGCGCCATATTCCTCATTCCACGCGCCAATGACTAGCCGTGGGACCCGCGCCATGGTGATTGCCCCCGCACACATGGGGCACGGTTCAAGGGTTACATACATTGTTGAGCGCGCGATCCGCCAGTCACCGAGTTGCGCTCCAGCCGCACGCAGGGCCAGGATTTCAGCATGGGCTGTTGGGTCTTTGCGTTGTTCGCGGGAATTCCCTGCTCGAGCGATAATTTCTCCTTGGTCGGTCACGATCACCACGCCGATGGGAATATCGCCCCGCTCCCCCGCAATATTGGCTTGCTCAATGGCCTGACGCATAAAACCTTCATGTAGCTGGGTTTGGTTGGGGGCGCTACTCACGGATTGCGGATCTTCTGCCAGGCAAATTCAGCGCCAATGCGCTTAAATATCTCGGAAATCTGTTGATCCGGCTCCAGATCTGGGTTTTCGCAGATCATGGAGAGATCCTGCGATTTGAGTCCAAAGTTCGAGAGCAAGTTTAGGTCGCCGACCGCTTCGAACTCTTCAAAGTCACCCTCTTCCCAGTCCAACTCGATGAGGTCGGCGGCGTCTTCGGCTATATCCCAGTCCAGGAGCGCCGCACCGTCACTTATGACCACCTCGGTCTTCTGGTTGTCGTTCCGGAGCAGAATAAAGAACTCTTCGCCCACTCCTATGGCGGCGTACACTCCGCCTTCACCGGGGTATTGCTTGCACAATGCCAAAAGGTCATCAAGGACAATGCTGTGCTGCGCCGGAACCGGGATTGAATTCCACACCCCATCTTCGCGCCACAAAATGGCACTGTAATCAAGGTCCTCTGTACGTACCTGCTCAGTTGCCATGGCTTAATAGTTGCACGTTACCCACCCACAGCGCGACCTCGATCCAATATTGGTGAGCGCCTGCAGGCCTTGCGCTAGTCTTGAGGGCATGCACACTCTTGTCGTTGATCACCCGCTCGTTGCCCACAAAATGTCCCGACTTCGCCGTGAAGAGACCTCGTCGGCAACATTTCGCCTCCTCGCAGAGGAACTAGTCACCCTGTTGGCCTATGAAGCCACGCGTGGGCTTGAAGTGGGTGAGGTACCCATCACCACGCCGGTTTCTCCCACAGTTGGCCAGGAAATGACCCATCCCTTGCCCCTCGTTGTTCCGATTCTGCGCGCTGGTTTGGGCATGTTAAACGGCATGGTCCGCTTAATGCCAACCGCCGAAGTCGGGTTCCTTGGACTCGTGCGCGATGAAGAATCTTTAACCGCATCGATTTACGCAGATCGTTTGCCCGACGACATCCATAATCGCCAGGTCTTCGTACTTGACCCGATGCTGGCAACCGGTGGCACGCTCATTGCAGCGATTGACATCTTGCTGGAGCGCGGTGCAAAAGATGTAACCGCGATTTGCTTGCTTGCCGCGCCAGAAGGTCTCGCGCGGCTTGAACAAGCCTACGGCGCCCGCACTGAAAACGTATCCCTCGTTATTGCCGGACTGGACGAAAAACTTAACGAAAAGGGCTACATCGTGCCCGGCCTCGGTGATGCTGGAGACCGGCTTTACGGGACCGTTTAATTGCTACAGCCCCTTGAGGGAAGAAACAACTTTCGTCAGTGAGTCTTTCACATCACCTAATAACAGAGTGGTTTTTGGATCAAAAAGAACGGCATTCCGTAAATCGGCGCTGTCTTGTCAGTTCTTGCTGCCGGGTTCACCACGTCACTAGCTCCAACAACAAGCACCACATCGGTTGAAGAGAACTCAGGATTGATGTCATCCATTTCCTTCAGACGGTCATAAGGAACATTGGCTTCAGCCAGTAACACATTCCTGTGACCGGGCATGCGACCTGCAACCGGACGGAGTCAGCGCTGGAAAAATCGGCGGCTGGGTCCTCGTTCTGGGGGTTGGCGCCGTTGCGGCAAGTGACAAAGGACTACTTTCGCAATAAAGTCGAGAGGTACTTATCAAAAATCCGAGCAACTTCTCGACCACCGGGAGTTTTGACTTCATTGACCGGTGTGCCGAACCCTTCAGCTTGGGTCACCGCGATCCGCTCGGGTAGAAAAGGCTTCAGGATTGCTGCCTTGCCGTACAAAGTGCCCAATTCATTCATGCGGTACTGGTGCTCTTCAGCGACTGACCGAACCCGGTTCACCACAATTCCCGCGAGTTTCAGACTTGGATTAACGCCCTTACGCATCTCTTCCACTTCAGCGATTGCTCGCTCAACACCCTGGGCCCCGAAATACGAAGGCGTAGTCACAATCAAAGCCAAGTCCGAAGCCGCAAGCGCTTCCCGCGTGAGTGCACCTAATGAAGGCGGGCAGTCAATAAGTACCAGGTCGTATCCATTTAGTTGATTGAGCGCTTTAGCTAACTTCGGAGTGAAAGCGCTACCAGGGTGGGTCCAAGAATCAAATCTGATCACACTCGGGTGACTTGACAGCACATCAACCTCACCTGGACCAATTTCCCAATCACATGGAGTTAATGCGCCCTCGATTTCTGCACGAGTTGGATGCTCCAACACATTTGCGACCGATGTCTTTGAGGGGTGTGTCCGTAGAATTGATGTTGCATTTCCCTGAGGATCAAGGTCAACGACGAGTGAAGCAAGACCCCGCGAGGTTGCTGCACCAGCCA
>CAJIYV010000060.1 GCA_905181745.1 uncultured Actinomycetes bacterium
CGCGATCAATTCCATCGAGGCAGTCACTGGAGGTGACGTCACAACAGTGACTGTTCAGTATTCGGCTGTGCCATCGTGGATTGGCTTTTTAATTGATCCACAGACTTCGATGGACCAAAACTCAATTTTGATCAAAGCGGTCGTCGACCGTTGGAAGTCTCTCCCGTCAGATTCAAGACCAGAATTAATCCTCTTCGGTGAGTCCCTGGGTTCGATGGGTACCCAGGGGGCTTGGCAAGTGGGAGATCAACCGGAAGATGTTACTCAGGACATCCAGAAAATTGTGTGGATCGGGCCGCCAGCTGAGTCCACCTTGTGGAAGTCGTGGCAAGCCGAACGCACGAGCGGACCTGCGTGGGACCCCGTGGTGGGAGACGGTTCCATAGTGCAGGTAATTGTTACGCCAGAAACTAGTGGAACGGCGAATCCAAATCAAGGTACTCGCATCGTGTTTGCAGCTCACGCGAACGATCCCGTTGTTTATTGGAGCCCCTCATTGTTGTTGAGTAAGCCAGACTGGGCCGACTCGCCCCTAGGACCGGGAGTCATGCCGCAATTCCGCTGGATCCCAATTGTGACTTTCCTCCAGGTAGGCCTAGATTTAGTGGCCGGTGGAGAGCCACCCGAAGTAGGCCACAATTACAGTGCCCAAATGGCCCCCGCCGTGGCTTTAGGTATCAATAATCCGGCTTGGACGGCCGATGATTTGGAGCGTCTTTCTGCAGCATTGCCCGACTTGCGTTACGAGACGGGATAGTGGCATTGGTCGCCACTAGAAATGTGGGATCTATGCAGAGTTGCTTCTGTCAAATGACCCTGCAGCCGCAGGACAAACACTGCTCGTGATTGCTAAAATGGGCTACCTTGCTAGCACGAAGACATCGCGTCAATTAGAGTAAATGATTGACGCAGCCGAACGACTAGGTCAACTACGAAACGTTCGAGACAATGTCGACGATGCTGAAAGTATTACATGCACCGCAGGTATTCCAAGACCAAATACTAAACGCCACTGCAATACGCGTTACAGTTCAACTATAGGGTGGCGCACTCTCCATAGACCTTGTCCACAAACCGGGGGGACCTGAAGCCGTCATGCAAGGTAATGACTCCCAACAGATAGGGAATAGTTTTGCAAACAAATGAAAGCGCCATGCTTCAAGTTCTTAGCGAGGTTCTGCCATTAGCCGTGGGGGTAAGTGCAAGTGCCGCAGCCGTTATTGCATTAGTACTCATTCTTCAAGGAGACCGAGCCACATCGTCCGGATCCACGTTTACCCTCGGTTGGCTGGCAGGTGTTGGTGCAGTCTGTGCCACCGGCATAGGTCTCGGCATCGCAGTTGCCTCGGACCCGGTCCCGTGGACGCAATGGTTGCGTGTGATTCTGGGTTTCGGCCTTCTCTTCCAGGCAGGTCGAACATGGCAGACTCGAACTCCAGCCGATCAAAATGCCGCCCAGCCGAAATGGATGGCAGGTCTTCAGCAGGCGTCACCTCGCTACTCAGGCTTTTTGGGTTTTGCGTTGGGAAGCATTAATCCAAAGAATTTGATGCTCACACTAGGTGCAGCAGCCGCAATCGGGAACAACGGACTGGCACCGGCTGAGATCTGGATCGTGTCACTGGCGTATGTCTTTGTTGCGAGCCTGTGTGTAGCCATTCCCATGACCATCTACTTGCTTATGCGGTCGAAAGCTGAGCACATCCTGGGTTCATTGGGATCATGGATGGGCGTTAATTCTGCAGGGATCACGATCACTGTACTGCTGATTTTTGGTATCAAGTTGACTCTTGGGGGAATAGCTGGCCTGATCGGCTAACAGTTATAATTATGCGAGTACGGCATGCGCAGAGCTTTTCTCATCACCTCTCTGCCAGGTGTGACGGTAGCGGTCACGGTATGACGAATCTCGCATGACACAAATCAAGCCATTTTGTCGCTTGATCAGGCGGGATGCAGTTGGCTATCGTCGGTCTTAATTGAAATGCGGAATTAACAACGGTGGGGACGCAGACCTGAAAGTGACGGAGGCGCTCACGTTGTAATGTTACGACGGTTTTCACTGATGATGGGAGAAGAGGATTATGTCAAACGGTCCGATTGAGGTACTTGTTCTAGGTTTCCCAGGAAATGAATTTTCAGGCGAGATTCTTCCGGAATTGGCGCGACTGGTGGCCGGGGGTCAAATCGCGATTCTAGACTTAAAATTTGTGGCAAAAGCGCTGGACGGCCAAGTTGTCACATTAGAGGCGGTGGACGCTGGCAATGAGGAATGGGCGGAACTAATTGTTAGTGATAGCGCCGACTACGTAGAAGACGAAGACTTCCAAGACGTAGCTGACATGCTTGACCCTGGCAACTCGGCAGCCATCTTGGTCTTCGAACACCTGTGGGCTAAATCCCTCACGTCGGCACTGATAGGAGCAGGGGGCGTGTTGCTATTCAACGCCCGAATCCCCGCGGAATAAAGACTTAGGCTTAGTGAAAGGCGTGGAGCCGTGCTGCTCGCAAGTGTGCTGATCATTGGGTGTCTTGTCGCACTAGCAAGTGGAAAATTCCCTCCGGTGCTTGTTTTTGCTACCACGCTCTCGGCGGCGGGGCTTTTGGGCATTGCGCCAAGTAGTGAACTGCTGAGCGGTCTTTCGAGTCCGGCTGTGGTCACTGTGGCCGCGATGTTGATTATCGCCGCTGGGGTGGTACATACAGGCATTGTCTCGCGCGCTGGGCGCAGGATCCTTGGAGATGCCTCAACTTTGCGAGGTGCGCTGACTCGGCTCCTGTACCCGATTGGATTTGCATCGTCCTTCATGAATAATACGCCTATTATTGCGATGACTATTCCTGCCGCACAAGAATTTGAGCAAACCAGCGGGATCGCAGCTCGCCGCCTCCTGATGCCTGTTGCCTTTGCCGCGGCGATGGGTGGCGCAACAACACTGGTTGGCACAAGTTCCAATTTGCTTATTGCTTCTTTAGCTGGTGCTGAAGGCATCGAGCTTGGTTTCTTTGCCTTCACTCCAGTAGCTTTACCCACCTTTTTTGTCGGAGTGGGACTTTTGATCCTTATTGTTCGCAAAGTTCTCCGCAGAGAGGAAATGACTTCCGACAACACCAGACGTTGGAGGGTCGAACTCCACGTAGGTGCTGGAGCACTCCTTCAGGGAAATACCTTGGCGGAAGGTGGGCTACTTTCAGCCCGCGACTACGAAGCCACTTCGGTTGTGAGAGGAACAGAGACAGTCGCACAGACGAATCCCCTCGATGCTGGTGATGTGATCACGTATGAAGCTAATGCAAATGGAGTCCGTCAGCTGTGGGCTAACCCTCGATTTGGGCAGAAGAATCAGCGGCTTTACCAGGTAACTTTGGGTACTGGGGCCTCTGGAAATCTTGGCCAACTAGGCCACCACGACAACTTAAATATTCTTGCGGCACTTGACTCGATGGGTGAGCTCAGTGCTGCGACGGCTCGTCCGGGCGAGGTTTTATACGTCACCAGCTCATCGGTCCAAGCGTTAGAAAGTGTAGAAGACATCGCTATGGTCACAGACGTAGGTGATCGAGCTCCGCAGGTCGCCAAGACAAGATTGGCTCTCGGAATCTTGGCTGCCGTTATTGCGACATTGGCGTGGGGGAAGTTTCCGACCGAATGGGTTGCCGCGACTGGCGCATTAGCGATAATCTTTTGCAGGATAATCTCGGCCCGCGCCGCATTCCGGGCTCTGAATTGGAATCTCTTGGGAGTCTTGGCTGGATCAGTGGGATTGGGGTCCATCGTTGTGAGCAGTGGCATTGCGGAGGCCATCGCAGATTGGGTTGTGGCCACTACCGGGTCATCTTCCGTGACGCTTGTCCTCATCGTCGGCGTAGTCTCACTCCTGCTGGCTGTGTTCGTGACAACAGCTGCTGCAGTGAGCATTGTGGTACCAATCATCGTGTACGTAAGCAACAGCCTCGCTGTATCACCAGGGCCGCTGCTTGCATTGCTTGCTGTCAGTGCATGTTTGTCATTTGTCAATCCCTACTCCAATCAAAGCTTTATGATGGTGATGGGAGCGGGGAATTACGATTTTCGCGACTACGTGCGCCTCGGTGCTCCGGTCGCTGGATTAACCTTGATCACGGCCAGCCTTGCATGTCTTTTCTGGTTAGCATACTAAAAAACAACGAAGGGAAATCAATATGGGAATCATGAGAAAAGCCGCAACAGCAGCTGCTGTGAGTGGCGCAGCAACTCGCGCGCACAACCGTAACTCCAAACCAACTGCACCCGCACCAACTGCACCTGCACCCGCAGCACCCGCACCCGCAGCTTCCGGCCCAACGCTGGAAGACCTAGCAGCGATGCACGCTTCTGGTGTGCTCACTGACGAAGAATTCACCGCAGCGAAAAAGAAGGCTTTGGGTCTCTAGTTTAACTTCCCCGATAGGCTCACTTTCCTCGCACTGACAAGTTGGAGTGAATGCCTGTACGCTGCGAAGCGTGTACGGCTGCATCAGGAAATACAGTCGCTGTCCCGGTAGTTAGCCACCAGCTCGGTTGGCGCTACCGGGACGCAATCCACTCCTGCCTTTACCAAAATGACGGTCCAAGCTCAGTCACGGTGATTAATATGTGCAAAAAGAGAAAAGTTTTCCGTCCAGACCAAAGTTTAAGATACGCGGGCAATTTTGGTGCTTAAGTCATGCACGCCCTAGTTCTTGGCGTCTGCTGAGTCGTCTTCAACGTCTCAGCTAGCGTGTCTCAGCTTATTTTGATAAAGACTCGAGGTAGCTTGTCCACGGTTCTCATGCCCGCTGCCTGAGGAGTGGGTGGTTCTGAGGCTGCTCACACTTATGTGTGTGCAGGGTATTGGAGCACCTTCTGACATCGCCTCCTTTTTATCTAGTGTGTTAGCTTCCACCTTTATGGGGTGTGCGATGGATCCGATGGCTTTGCTTAAGAGAGTGTGAGTAGAGTTCGGCGCAATCTGGAACCAAGACAGATCTGGCACGCGTCCTGCGGGGCGGGGCTCGGATATTACCTGTAATAGGCAAGATCCAGCACCGCTCAACCCCCACTTCACAGACGGACTTCTGAGTCCTGTGCAATATCCAAGGCGCTACACCACATCTTGTACATGATGCCAAACGTCGTCTCGAACATTGCTTCACTGACGAGTGGCCGCCCTGGCGCAAAGTCGTAATACATGATCCGCTCCCCTGCGGCATTCAAAGCATGCGCCACGGTCATGGGCGCTTCTACCCACGGGAACGACTCTGCGAGCCTCTTACCGACCAAAGCGTCCCACGCCTCCATCATGTCCCTATATTTCTTTGAGGTCGCTTGGCCAAGCTCAGCATCGGCAGCGGCGCGCATAAGGGGACCATGCTTCAGAAACGCCGAGTAGACGCCCTCCAAGTGCGGCTTAACCCGAAGAATCGTACCTTCCAACCACGGCTGGCCAGCCATTACCATTTCGGTAACGACTCCGTCGAAAAGCCTGCCCACTGCGTCGTCGATGTTGTCGAACTCACGGTAAAACGTGGATCGTGAAATTCCTGCGGCGCGGCAGATGCGCCCAACCGTGAGGTCCTCTAATCGCACCTCCAGCAAAAGATCCTCCAAGACCTCTAATGATGTCACCACTGAAGTGTAGGAGAGGAATCCAACAACTGAGGTTCACCCCTAAAAGTAGACACCTGTCGCTCAAGGTTTAGCCCTTACCGAAAGGATGTTGTTATGTCTAGTCATCGGAAGTCATCGGAAGCGTTCGCGGTAGAGGCTGATTGCTCACCCCAAGAAGTAAGGGAAAGCACAAGTTATTTGGGGTTTTGATGTGTTTCGCTTCGCCCTGCACCATAATCTGATTCAGAGGAGGCTCCCCAAGAGAGGTGTTAGGTTTTAACACAGGATTCCTCTTCCTTGAGACGTGAATTCCTTGTAAGCCCCACCGAGAGCCGTGGTGCGCATCTTCTAGGATTAGGCCATGGTTGAGCGCAAATTTTTTATCGATACGGATACCGCCACTGACGACGCTGTCGCGCTGGTGATGGCGTTGCGGAACTCAGATATTGACGTGTTGGGTATTTCTACTGTTGCGGGCAATTGCACAATCGAGCAGGCCACTCAAAATGCTCTCTATACGCAGAACTTGGTGGGTTCGACTGTGCCGGTGCATGTGGGTGCCGCTGGTCCACTGATGCGGGACCTACAAAGTGCGCATCACGTTCATGGTCAAGACGGGATGGGCGATATTGGACTTGAGTTGCACGGCCGTGAGCCGGCGTCGTATCGAGGCGTTCAGGCGCTGATTGATGCGATTATGGACAACCCAGGCGAGATCGAGCTTGTCACACTTGGCCCGCTCACTAATCTTGCTTTGGCACTGCGCCTTGAGCCCGGAATCATCGATTCGGTCAAGCGTGTGGTGTCTATGGGTGGCACAGCCGTCCTGCCGGGCAACGTCACTGCGTTGGCAGAATTCAACTTCTGGGCTGATCCCGAGGCCGCATTCATAGTCGTCAACTCGGGCCTGCAATTTGAGATGGCCGGCTGGGATATCTCCACCGCGCATGCGGTCATCCACGATGGACTCGCAGCCGAGCTTCGGAGTCTGGGAACGCTCGGCGCCTTTGCCATGGATATTCAGGCCGTGCTGCGCGAGTTCTGTCGAAACGAAACGATGCTCGACGGGTTCGATTTACCTGACGCACTAGCCATGGCAATTGCCATTGAACCCACCATCGTTACCCGGGAAGCACACCACTTTGTTGACGTCATTTCGGGGGACGGTCCTGCTCGGGGCCAAACGATCGTCGATGAACGCGGTAACAGTGGTCGTGAACCCAACTGCCGTGTGATCTACGAGGTCGATCGTGAACGGTTCCTACAACTACTACGCGCTTCACTGACAGACTCTCCGTAAGCGGATCAGCGTCTAGCGTACGCTTGGGCCGTGCGCATTTTCTCGTCCCGTCCGTTCGTAATGGTGATCGCGGCTTTCGTGATCATCGGCTTTCTGGGTGCTGGAGCTGCCGCCTTTATTCCCCGCGGTGGTAGCGGCACGACCAACATAGACGCTGATGCGATCTGGGCATCACAACCAGAAGACGTCAAGATTGAGGTGTGCACGGCATTTCGGGCCAACCCGCGGGGATACCTGACCCTGATGGAACAGACCTGGCTCGCCGACGGCACTCTTGACCGGGCATCTGTAGATGAACTCGTCGACATCATTGCCTCTGACTGCCGAGTGGACTACTAGTTGTGGGGGCTAGCGACCGAAGTATGGGGGTCTTCACCCTGCATCTAGAGTGCGCCCATGCGTGATCATGTGTTACAGCGACTGCGAGCATCATGGGGGCAGCGTCACCAAGGAACTCAGCCTAGAAGTGCGGCAGGCCCGCATGAAGAAAGACCTGGAGAAGTCTCACAGACCGGAGGTGCTGGCGTTCTTTTTCATGGAGATTATTCGGCTGTTACCACGGTGGGTGAAGAGTTTGGTCAGAGCCGGCTGGGCATAGGGGTAATGCATGATCTCGATGGAGAGATTGTCAGTATTAACGGAACAGCGTGGTGTATCCCGGTTGATGGGCGGCCACGTGAGTTGGATCCGGATGAGGGAATTGCTTTTGGCATTGCGGCCCACGGCGGAGTCGGTCACGTTGTGTCGCTTGCTACCGGGTCAAGCATGGAGCAGATTTTGATTGCAGTAGATATGTACTTGGAGTCAACGCACGTCAATCACGAACAAGTTGTGTGTGCGATCGAAATCGTGGGAACTTTCACTGATGTAATCCTTCGCACTGAAGCCCCGCCGACTTACGAGCATGAACCGCTCGGGGAGGTGCTCGAGCGGGAAACACGGTTTGAATTTGATTCATGGGATGGCACGCTCGTTGGCTTTAGATTTCCTGACTTAACGGATGGCGAGATCATCCCCGGACTGCACTTGCACGCGATGGGGAGTGACTTGCTCTCGGGAGGGCATGTGCGGCGAGTAGCAACCTCGACAGTGGCGGCAACAGTGTGGATCGACGAATTGCATCCGCTGGTGGGCGCCAAGGGGACTGCGGAATCGAACGGGCCAGACATTGATTTTGACAAGTATGAGGGCCCACTCGCTTAGTCAAGCGTTACAGATGGGTGTCAAAAACCAGCATCGATTCAATAGGTTGTCGCTATAAATCTGAGTAAAGTGCTGTGAATTCCACGTTAGCCACTGGCCCAGGTCAAAGTTGTTGCAAAGAAAAAGGCCTCTTAACTTAAGTTACAAAGCTCGGATACCGGACAGGGTGAGATAAATAGTTAGTGCGGCAAACACGAGTCCCATAACAAAGAACTGATGCTCCATGGTCAACGTATAGATTTTCGTGAGAAGCGTCTTTCCGGGCGTCCCCAATGTCGTGCGCATAAGCGGCGGAATGATCACGGTTAAAAGCGCCATGCTGAAAACAAGTAAAATTACGATGGCCTTGTATGGCCAATCAACACTGGACACCGCTATGTCATGCATTGCTGCGACTATCAAAATAAACGATGAGAAGTCTTTAATACTGAGCACAAAAGTGATACCGAAAAAATCAACTGCTTTTGCTCGGGTGACTCGGCGCTCGATGCTTGACTGAACTTTCGATTGAATTCCGGGGTGGGGCACGAAGAAGTAGATAGTTGCGGCGCCGAACAGGACGGCTGCGATG
>CAJIYV010000061.1 GCA_905181745.1 uncultured Actinomycetes bacterium
CGCCACTACTGCATCGGGGCTGAGTGCGGCCAAGGATTGGAGCCATTCGGATTTGGTTTTTTGTCCCGGCACCATGTGTAAATCTGAAATATGGAGCACACGAAGTGAATCTTGATCTGGCGGCAGGATGGGAACTTCAATTCGACGGAGGGTGAATCTTCTAGTTTCAAGGTGGGCGTACGCCAAGGCGGCCAGGCCCGTTGCGGTAAAGGCCGCGAGAGCTTTTCGGGTTGACACCATGTGACCATGTTCCCACTCGTTGTGTGAAGGTGGAACAATGCCCACATGTCGACAGAACTCAAACCCCAACTTCAAGCAGATTTAACCATTTCAATCAAGGCGCGTGATGAACTCAAGTCAGCGACATTGCGCATGGTCCTTAGCGCGATCACCAATGAAGAAGTTGCCGGAAAAGAGGTCAAGGTACTCACTGATGAAGAAGTACTCACCGTACTTGCACGTGAGGCAAAGAAGCGTCGTGAAAGTGCGACCGCCTACACCCAAGCTCACCGCCCCGAGCTGGCCGCGCGTGAAAACTCCGAACTTGAAGTGATCTCGCTATACCTGCCGGCACAATTAAGTGAGGCCGAACTGGAAGCAATAGTGGCTTCCGCAGCAACGCAGGTAGCTGGAAGTGGCGCTACCGGTGGAGCGGCCATGGGCGCCGTAATGAAAATTGTTCAGCCCCAGGTTAAGGGCCGTGCGGATGGAGGAGTGGTTGCCGGGTTAGTTAAAAAAGCCTTAGAAAGTTAAGGAACAAGATTTTCGTCAGGGTCTTCTGTGGGCGCGGGATTCTCAAAAAACCCTTCTTCAGCGGGCGCCTGACCTTCAGCGGCTGCCGGATCATCACTCGGGGCCAATAGTGAGCTCGGATCAGAATTATCAAATGTTGTTTCGCTTTCGGCGATGAAAACCTCTCCGTTGGAATCTATTTTCGGATCTTGGTACGGCGCCACCGTGAATTCGGTACGCAAATCAAAATTTGCAATCGGCAAATTAGCTGAAGCGCTCAGCATTGATTCTTTCCAAATGGGCCCAGGAAGTGTTCCGCCGTACACCTGTCGGTAGTACTTACCGTTAATGGTGATGTCTTTCAAGGGGAATGCGTAACCACCGCGCGGGTCACCCACCCACGCGGCCGCGGCGACCTGGGGTGTGTATCCGGCAAACCAGACGGCTGCTGAATCATTGGTAGTCCCCGTCTTTCCTGCAGCAGGACGGTCTCCAAGGTTCATGGGAGCACCCGTGCGACCCGGGATATTTCCGTCCACCACACCGTTAAGCATCACGGTGACCCCGTCTGCAACCGAACGATCCAAAATTTGGCGACAATCACCGTCGGGCACAGAAAGCTTAGCGCCGTCCCGATTTCGGATCTCGAGTATGGGAACGGGCTCGCAGTAGCGCCCATGCGCTGCAAAGGTTGCATACGCATTTGCAAGGGATAGAGGCGCAATTTCCATGGTTCCCAAAGTGAATGAAGGAACGCGGAGAAGGGGCTCGCCATTACCCAAAGTGACTCCGAGCGATTCGGCAATTGCTGCAGGGCGGCAAATCCCGGTGCGCTCCTCGATCGCCATGAAGTAGGTATTGGTGGAATAAGCCGTTGCTTGGGGCATGTTCAGGGTGCCTGAGGTAGTGGAGTTACGAACAGTCACTGGTTCGTAAATTGCACCGGTGTCGCAGTTTTTGAAGTCAGTGAACGTATTAGGGCTAGGGGAACTTATGTATTCGTTAGGAGAGATACCCGCTTCCAGCGCTGCCGCAAGCGTGAAGATCTTAAAAGTCGATCCAGCCTGCATCCCGATGGTGCCGCCCATGCTCTGGGGGGCGTTGTAGTTGTAGGTGGTCTTGCCCGTACCGCTAGTTCCCCATTCTCGGTTTTGGGTCATAGCAATTATCTGCCCCGTCCCAGGTTGGACCATTGAGATCGCTGCCGCTTTTCTACTATCGTCATCAATGGGAATTTTCGACTCAACGATTTCGGTTACGGATTTTTGAACGGTTGGATCAATAGTTGTTGTAATGGTGTAGCCGCCTCGGCGAAGAAAAGCTTCTCTAGCTTCAGGGGTGTCACCGAAAACCTCATTCTCGCGGATTGATTGTAAAACGTAATCACAGAAGAACGGTGCGTAGCTCGAGGTGCATCCATTGGTCACCCGGGTCGGATTCAACAGCGACTGCATCGGAATTTTTTGGGCCCGCTCAGAGTCCGCTTGCGAGATGTAGCCCGAGGAAGCCATTCGGCCTAGCACCACATTGCGCCGCTCGGCAGAAAACTCCGGATTACGAATTGGGTCGTAAGCAGTTGGGCGCTGAACAATTCCCGCGAGGGTTGCAGCCTCTGCCAGAGTCAGGTCTGCAGCTGGTTTTGAAAAGTAGCGCCGTGAGGCAGCTTCAATACCGTAGGCACCGGATCCGAAGTAAGCGATATTGAGATATCGAGCGAGGATCTCACCTTTTGTGAATCGCTTTTCCAAAGCTAATGCCAACCGCACTTCTTTAATCTTGCGCGTCGAGCTGTTTCCGCGCGCGGCATCAAGTTCTTCGGCGCTGGTCGCCTGGTTCACGAGGACATTTTTGATGTACTGCATGGTCAAGGTTGAGGCACCCTCGGAGATCTCACCGGAGCTAGCGTTTGATGCCGCGGCACGGACTATCCCGCGGAAGTCCACGCCATTATGCTCAAGGAAGCGGGAGTCTTCAACCGAAATCGTGGCTTGGCGCATGATCGGTGCAATGCTGTCCAGGGGGACTTCAATCCGATTTTGATAATAGATCGTTGCCAGCACGGAGCCATCGGAGGCCAGGATCACGCTTCGCTCAGGCAGCGGTGGGGTGTTCAGTTCCTCAGGCAGGGACTCGAAATCCCGAACAAGGTCACGGGTCAGGACACCGAGGCTTCCGGCAAATGGGATGAGCATGAGGCCCACTAGGACTCCGGCCAGGACTGAAATGGCCACGATTGCACCAATAATGGCCGAAATCCGGCCAGCTGTGACTTTTCTATGGGGCATGTTCATCAGACGACAAGGGTACGTTCCTCGTTCCCGAATTCCAAAGGCATCCTTGGAATGGGCCAATTTCCTGAACTCCAGGGAAAGATTTTGGTAAGAAATTTGTGCAGATATTGGTTAATTTATGTAGAGGTGGGTTTCCACTGCGCGAAGCGCTTGTGCAAAATTTCCCAAAATAAAAAACTATTGACTAGAGGGTGCGGGCGGAGCATAGTTTGGCTCGTACAAGAAGTGACTTGCCGATATGCCCTGGGGTAATCCATAGGGCAACTAACTGAGGAGTGTGCAGTCATATGTCGACAGCAACCGAATGGGCCATCCAAGCAGCCTGCCGCGATACAGATCCGGACACACTTTTTGTTCAGGGTGCGGCACAAAATAGAGTTAAGGCGATTTGTCTTGGATGCGATGTGCGCACCGAGTGCCTGTCTGACGCACTAGACAACCGGGTTGAATTCGGCGTCTGGGGCGGAATGACCGAGCGGGAGCGCCGTGCACTACTGCGCCGCCGGCCCAATGTTGGTTCTTGGCGGGAACTACTTATGAGTGCTCAAAACGAGTATGAACGCCAATCTTTTCTGAGTGCGACTGATCGCGCCTCGTAATTACCAGTTAATTTCTTGATTGGCGAGGGCGGCGCCTATTTCACGCAGGCCCTCCAAATCGTGAACGTCTTGAGTCATTGCGGGAACTGGTTGAGCGGGAACGCTCGGATGCGCCGCCGTGAAGCGCGAGGCAAGGTGCTTTTGCCGTCCTTTAATTTCCATCCGCTCCGCATGCAATCCCAGTAATGCAGCAGTGAGAGCCCCCGTGTTTTCAGCAGTAAGTTTTTGAGCGGCGGCCATTACTTGGTCTTGGGTTAGTCCAGTTTCCGGAACTTCCTGGACTCGATTCAGGATCAGCCCACCGAGTGGCATCTCGTCTTGATTGAGTCGCTCCACAAAGTATGCAGCCTCGCGGAGCGCGTCACGCTCGGGAACCGCTACCACAATAAATGCGGTCCCCGAGTCTTTGAGGAGCGCGTAGGTTGCATCAGCTCGCTCACGGAAGCCTCCGAAGGTTGTATCAATTGCTGCGACGAAATTCCCGACATCAGCGAGTACTTGAGTACCCAAGAGTTTGCTCAAAACATTGGTAAAGATTCCGAAGCCCAGGGCTGCGATCCGACCGATACCACGGCCGGCACCTCGTGCAGGTGCGGTCAGGATTCGAATGAACCGCCCGTCAAGAAATGACCCAAGACGTGCGGGGGCATCAAGGAAATCAAGTGCATTTCGACTGGGGGGCGTGTCAACGACGATCAAATCCCACTGCGAATCGTCAGCACGTAATTGCCCTAGTTTCTCCATGGCCATGTATTCTTGGGTTCCAGCGAAGGACGAAGAGAGAGCTTGATAAAAAGGATTACTCAAAATTTGCTGAGCTCGTTCAGGGTCGCTGTGAGACTGGACAACCTCGTCAAAGGTGCGCTTCATGTCAAGCATCATTGCGCTTAATGAACCGTTGGGAATTCCAGGAACGGGTCTCGGCGTGTTATCTAGTTCCGTCAGTCCCATCGCCTGTGCGAGCCTGCGGGCAGGATCAATTGTGAGTACACATACATTTCGGCCGAGTTCCGCTGCGCGAAGCCCCAAGGCGGCAGCCGTAGTAGTTTTCCCTACCCCACCAGCTCCAGTGCAGACAATTATGTGCTTGGTGGGGTCGGTAAGAATTGCATCGATATCTAATGTCACGTTATTGCCCCTCGCCGATTCCGTGAGCGGTCATAATTGTGGCAAGTTCATAGAGTGCCCCCAAATCAATTCCACCAGGGAGTAGTGGGAGAACAAAGAGTGGAAGTTCCTGCTCGGTTAAGCGTTGCAATTCATTTACTTCTAAATCAACCCGCTCAGCATGATCACTCGCTTCGGCCAGTAAGACGTCAACTAATTGCCTACTGGGAGCGAGCCCTGATCTCGCGATTTGAGTTTCAATTTCAGCTGCGGGAAGTTGACCTGTTAGAGCGAGTGCGCGCTGCTGGGCATTGAGTTGGGGTGGTCTGGTCATGTTGACAAAGATCCCGCCGACAGGAAGGCCTGCCTGTTCAAGTTCGGTCACGCCATCGAGAGTTTCCTGGACCGGCATCTCTTCCAGGAGAGTCACGAGGTGAATAGTTGTCTGCTCTGATGCGATCACGCTCATCACAGAATCCGCATGCGACTTGATGGGTCCCACCTTGGCAAGGCCAGACACTTCAGAGTTGACATTCAAAAATCGAGCGATGCGCCCGGTGGGCGGAGCATCAAGAATCACAAAGTCGTAGGCATTGTCTTGCTTTTTTTCTTTACGTTTAACAACTTCACAAGCCTTGCCGGTTAGCAGAACATCACGCAAGCCTGGCGCAATTGTTGTGGCAAAATCCACTGCACCCATCTTGCTCAGTGCCGATCCGGCACGACGAAGTTTGTAAAACATTTCGAGGTAATCTAGGAGTGCATCCTCAGTGTCTACGGCGAGTGCCCACACTTCACCTCCGCCAGCCGCTACTGCGATCTTGCGTTCCTCATAGGGTAATGGAGGGGTGTCAAAAAGTTGGGCAATTCCCTGCCGACCTTCAACTTCCATGAGTAGGGTTCGATGCCCACCTTTGGCCAGTGCAATAGCTAGAGCCGCGGCGATTGTGGTCTTCCCAGTTCCGCCCTTGCCGGATACAACATGAAGTGTGACTTCCGGCCAATATTGCACTAGTTCACTTTACTCACTCTGTCCACGTTACGCTCACCCCATGACAAACTGGGAATATGCCACCGTGCCGCTCTTGGTTCACGCAACCAAGCAAATTCTGGACACTTGGGGAGAAGATGGGTGGGAATTGGTTCAAGTTGTGCCAGGACCAAACCCCGACAATATGGTCGCCTACCTTAAGCGCCCGAGAAGCTAAGGGGTTTAACACATGTCGGTAGTTGAAGACCGTCTCGCCGAACTTGGACTAAGTGTGCCTGAAGTCACAGCCCCGCTCGCCTCTTATGTGCCCGCAGTGATCAGTGGCTCATATGTATACACATCAGGACAACTGCCGTTTATCTCCGGAGCACTCCAGGCAACTGGGCGGCTTGGCTCCGAGATTGAGGTTGATGAAGGCGTATCACTCGCTCAGATTTGTGGGCTGAATGCGATCGCTGCTGTGAAAAGTGTAATCGGTGATCTGGATCGCGTTGTTCAGGTAGTCCGTGTGACTGGGTTTGTTGCGTCAACACCAGAATTCACTTCCCAACCCGCGGTCATTAACGGTGCGAGTAATTTGCTGGGTGCCGCTTTTGGCGGGGCTCATTCACGTTCAGCAGTGGGTGTTGCTCAACTTCCGCTGGGAGCCCCGGTCGAAATTGACATGATTGTTGAGTTCAAGTAGCGCGTGGAGTTAATGCCACTGGCCGAAAGGATTGAGTCCGTTGCTCGTGGCGACGGCCGATGGAGCATCCCGGTGGCAGAACCGGCAGCCACGGTTGTGATAACGCGACCTGCAGAAGTGGGTTTTGAAGTGTTACTCATGCAGCGCAGTGCCACCATGGCGTTTGCGCCACGCATGGCCGTATTCCCAGGGGGGCGGGTGGACATCAAAGACCATGAATTCCCCGACCCCTTCCTTGCCTGCGCTATTCGTGAGGTGGGTGAAGAGGTTGATCTTGAGTTGAGTGGGCTCATCGCCCTTGACCACTGGATTACTCCAGAAGTTGAACCAATGCGTTACGACGTGCATTTTTATCTCGCAATTGTTGACCAACACGTTGAAGGCAACTTGGTGACCACAGAGGCCGACACGTTGCTGTGGCTTACCCCCGCAGAAGCGCATATGCGATCAATCGACGGTTCTCTGTCCATGCTTCGCCCCACACAGATTGCCCTCGCTGAATTGAATCTGAGCAAAGACATTGATCAGTTGCGGAAGTTTGCCAGCGAGCGCGATATTTCACCCAGACTTCCTCGACCCATATTGGAAACTTCTGGTGATATTCGCTGGGACTTAGTAAACGGATACACGGGTGAGGTGCTTGCGGTCAATGTCGGCCGGGCAAAACAAGAAACAACGGGCAGTAATGAATAGCCAACAAGAGTGGACAGGCGGGTTGATAGCAGCTGACGTTCGCTGTGTGCTCGCACCTAACCCTTCCCCGTGGACGTTAGAAGGGACAAATACTTATCTCATCGGTGAAGTTGGCGGCAGGGCGGTAGTAATTGATCCGGGACCAGCCGAAGTGTCACATCTGGAACGAGTCTCGCAATTAGCGCAGGGCCCAATTGCCGCAATTGTGCTCACCCATGCACACATTGATCATTCCGAGGGAGCCCCGGATCTATCTGAGCTGGTTGGGGCTCCGGTGATTTCAAGTCGGGAAATTGACGGCCTGGATCTCGGGAGTGTGGAGTTGCGCATGCATCGCACCCCAGGCCACAGTTCTGACAGCATCAGCATTACGGCGAGTTCGCCAACGGGTCGGTACCTACTCAGTGGGGACACTATTTTGGGTCGTGGCACGACACTGGTCGCCCATCCGGACGGCATCCTTAGTGAATATTTTGACTCACTTCGATTCCTGCGCGATCACTGCAACGAGCAGGGGATCAACACATTGTTGCCGGGGCACGGACCAATTTCTGATACACCGGTCGCGCTGATTGATTTTTATGAAAAACATCGGCTCCAAAGATTGGGACAGATTCGTGAGGCAATGAAGTCAGGAAACACCTCGATTGAAGCCATTACGAATGCTGTTTACTCAGACGTGAAACCGGAAGTTCGGATTGCTGCTGAATTAACGGTCGCAGCTCAACTTCATTATTTGCACAATGAACCGCGAGGTTAGTGGGCGCGTTTACCGAGCCTGTCAACATCAAGGATCAACACTTGGCGCGATTCCAAAGTGATCCAACCGCGCTGAGCGAAATCAGCAAGAGCTTTATTGACTGTCTCACGAGAGGCACCAACAAGTTGCGCTAACTCCTCCTGGGTCATGTCATGGGTGACCAGAAGGCCGTTAGGCGTCAGGGTTCCAAACTTCTCACCCAGTTCCATGAGGGCTTTTGCGACGCGTCCGGGAACGTCACTAAATACGAGGTCCGCCATCGCTTCATTGGTACGTCGAAGTCTGCGGGCGAGTGCTTGAAGGAGAGAGGCTGCGACTTCTGGTCTACCGGCAAGCCACGGCATCAGTTGTGCGTTAGACAGACGCAAGGCATGAGCTTTGGTGAGAGCTTTTGCGGTTGAGGTGCGCGGACCTGGATCAAAAAGGCTCAGTTCGCCGAACATTTCTCCCGGGCCGAGAACTGCCACAAGTGACTCGCGTCCATCTGTTGCTGCATGAACGAGTTTGATTTTACCTTCAAGGATTAGGAAGAGGTCCTCTCCTGGCGCACCTTCGTAGAAGAGTATTTCGCCTTTACTGACCTCTTGGTCGATGAGCAATCCCCGCAAAGCTGATGCACCCTCCTGATCCAGCGATGCAAACAGTGGTGTTTGGTGAAGGACTGGGTCCATGGGCACACCTTTCGCCAAAAAATTTGAGTTACAGAACTTTTTACCCCTGCTAGCACCACCATATTGGATCTCGTTGGACTGTGGGGCAGGTCGGGGGGTTTGATCCGGCCCCATGGGACTTAATCTAGGGGGGTGCCTCCTCCCAGGAAGACCCCCAAAATACCCGGTGCCGCACAAATCAAGGACGCTCGGTGGGTTTTCAGGGAATTGGCCAGGACGTATCCGGATGCCGGACCGGAACTTGATTTCACCTCGCCGCTGGAACTTCTGGTCGCAACGATTCTTAGCGCCCAGTGCACGGACCGAAGAGTAAACGCCGTGACCCCAATCCTTTTTGCTAAATATCCGGATGCTGAAGCTTATGCGGCGGCACGCCAAGAGGAGGTCGAGGAAATAATCCGCCCGACTGGCTTTTATCGCAATAAGGCGACCACGATCGTTGGGATGGGTGCCACATTGGCCTCAGAGTTCGGTGGAACTGTCCCCAAGACGGTCGAGGAACTAGTTACCCTGCCGGGGGTGGGTCGCAAAACTGCATTCGTCGTAATGGGCAATGCTTTTGGTCTACCGGGAATCACGATCGATACCCACTTTGGCCGCTTAGCCCGTAGATTCGGATGGACTGTCAATACTGACCCGGTTAAAGTGGAACGCGATATCGAGCAACTTTTCCCTGCCAAAGACTGGACCCAGCTCTCGCACCTTGTCTTGTGGCATGGGCGCCGCGTGTGTCATGCGCGCAAACCCGCCTGTGGTGCCTGTGCAATCGCAAAAAAGTGTCCTGCATTTGGTGAAGGGCCAACAAATCTCGCTGAGGCGGAAAAGTTAGTCAAGTCCCAAGGTCGAGCATGAAACTTGCCCGAACATTCAATGTGTCGGCGGTCCTGATCTGCGCAGCAATGTTGCTGAGTGCTTGTGCAAGTACTGAGACGGCAGGGGAACTCATTCGTCAATCAAGTGCTGACCGAGACAGTAGTGAGGTGACTCAAGGGGAAATCGAACGAGATTCTGGACTTCTTGCACTCATGCAGGAAGTGAATTTAGATCCGTGCCCGACCCAAGCGCCGAATCCTGATACCGCAAACCCAGGCCTGCCAGACCAGGTGTTTGATTGCCTGGGAGATAGCTCGAAAATTTCACTTGCCAAATTGCGCGGAATGCCCAAGGTGATCAACGTCTGGGCATCATGGTGTCCACCATGCATCGCCGAACTGCCCTTGTTGGAAAAAATGTCGCAAGAATTGACGGGCCAGGTGGACTTCATTGGTATCAATCTTGAAGACAATCCGACGAAAGCACTTCAACTGATGCAGGACTTTAATATCAAATACCCGTCTGTCTTTGACCCAGCCGGCGATACACGCGCACCGCTCACCATTCTGGGTCCACCAGTTACTTACTTTGTCACTTCCAATGGAATTATCGCTGGTCGTTGGGATGGGGCGATCCCGGATCAGGAAACATTCGATACTTTACTGAAACAGTTTCTCGGGGTTACCTCGTGAACTGGCTCACCCAAGGGGAAGTTTTCCAGGATGCACTCGCAGGCCTGCCACGCTGGCTCGAGCCGATCGCTCAGGCAGTCGATGGCGTGAAGGCCAAAGATTTAACGCAATTTGTTCCCATGCAGGGGAGGGGGACCCATTCAGCGGTTCTCGTTCTTTTTGGCGAACACAAAGACATTTTGATCATTGAACGAGCCACCGACAGTAGTGTGCACAGTGGACAACCGGCCTTTCCTGGTGGACGGGTTGAAGACTTTGATCATTCGGCCTCCGAAGCTGCACTGCGTGAAGCCCACGAAGAGACCGGGGTGAATCCCGGTGGCGTAACCGTATTTGCCCAGTTACCCGACCTGTGGATTCCAGTGAGTGATTACGTAGTGTCACCTGTTCTTGGTTGGTGGCATGAATCAGGTAAAGTTGGGCCACGTGATGCCCGAGAGGTTGCTAGCGTCCACCGAATCCCGATCGCTGATTTTGTCAATCCCCATAATCGGGTTCAGATTCGTCACCCGTCCGGTTACGTGGGCGACGCGTTTGAAGTCAATAATCTCTTGGTCTGGGGATTCACGGGTGGGCTTCTGTCAACTTTGTTTGAATTATCGGGTTGGAGCGTCCCTTGGGATCGCGATCGGGTGAGAGAGTTATGACAGACCGGATGAGAAAATGAACACGGTCGATTGGATTTTGATCGGAGCCTTGGCAATTTTCGCTTTGGCCGGTTGGCGTCAAGGATTTGTTGCGGGCGTTCTTAGTTTTACGGGATTCCTGGGCGGAGGGATTGCCGCCCTGATGTGGATGCCGAGTCTGATCAAATCCTTTGTCTCAGATGAAACGCTGTCCGTCATCGTGCTTGGGATTGCAGTTCTTGTCAGTGCGATTCTTGGACAAATCTTGTTGTCATTTGTGGGCCGGCGTCTACGCGATCACCTGACTTGGCGGCCGGTGAAGTTCGTTGATTCATTTGCCGGATCAGCCCTTAACGTGTTGGCTTTTGCACTAGTGGGTTGGGTTATTGCTAGCGTGTTGGTGTTTTTGCCTGGGAACTCAATTGCCGCCCAGGTGTCACAATCGCAAGTCCTTGAAACCCTTGATGGACTTGTCCCTAACCGGGCGCGCATTATTTTTGCCAATGTCAGCATCCTTGTCGGGCAAACAGGAATCCCTCGAATAGTGTCCGGTTTTGGCCAAGATCCGGGGGCCAATGTGGCAAATCCTGATCCGGGAATTGCCACGGAAGTGCTCCCCGTCGTTGAGACTTTCACAGTTCGACTTACCGGTGATGCCCAAGAATGTAGGCAGAGCGTTTCTGGTTCTGGTTTCTATTTCGCGACTGGCCGGGTCTTGACTAATGCGCACGTAGTGGCGGGGGTGCAGGACCTCCGGGTTCGCCTCGCAGGTGTGGACAGCTCACTTTCTGGTCAAGTTATCTACTTTGATCCGGAAAAAGATGTGGCCGTGATCGCAACCGATGATCCTGGCGCCAGGACTGCATTATTTGCAAAGAGGACGGGAGATGCCGGTGAAAACGCTGCAGTTGCAGGTTTCCCGGGTGGCGGTGATCTGACTGTAACTCCTGCTCGAATCAGCTCAATCTTGGGTGCACGTGGTGAAAATATTTATGGTGACATTGGTGTTGAACGCGAGGTCTATTCGTTTCGATCAAAGGTAATGCCCGGCAATAGCGGCGGGCCATTAGTGAACAGCAACGGACGAGTTCTGGGACTCGTATTCGGTTCTAACACAGACTCTGATGTTGGATACGCTCTCATCAACACCGAATTGCAAGATGCGATTGGTTTTGCAAGCTTGTGGACGCCGAGAAAAGGCGCTGTAGACACCGGAAGCTGCCAGTTAAGAGAATGATTGTCGGCTGGAGGCATACGTAGTCAGATGTGTGGGGAGTCTGTGCGGCGGACCGGCTAGATCCGATTGGATCCTGCGCGAGATGGTTGTAGTGTGGCGAGGTGAAGAGTCGCAATGGCTACATGCTTTCCGGACGCCTCGGCGCACACGGCTATGACTGGTGGTGGCATTCGCTTACGGCCCATCATGAAATCACGGGCGAACGACGCGGCTTCTTCTTTGAGTACTTCGTTACAAACCCGTCGTTGGGTGGTGACGAGCCGGTCTTTGGTCAGACGCCAGCCAACAGATCCAGTGGGCGGGGTCCCTCCTACGCAATGTTGAACGCGGGCACCTGGGGGACCAGTCCACGTCAAATCCACAATTACTATGGAATCAATGACTCGGCTTTCAACTCTGAGCGACTTGATGTACGAATCGGTGACTCGATTGCTACCGAGACTGCCCTTTCTGGCCGAGCGGTCGTCAGCGACGAAGATGTTCAATCCCATCCAGAATGGATGTCAGATGCAGGTGACATCGAATGGGATCTCACCGCCAAGAAAGTTCTCACTTACGACTTGGGATTCGCGGCAAGTTGGCCGTTCCGCTGGTCACGGGCTTTTCAGATGTTTTGGCACATTCAGGGAATTAAAACCGAGTACACCGGTGACATAACCCTTGATGGTGAGCGGTACGTGGTCGAGCCGAGCAGCAGTGCCGGCTATCAGGATAAGAACTGGGGCGCGGACTTCACCAACCCGTGGATTTGGTTGAACTGCGCACACTTCACCCGGGTGGGTGGTGCAGACCCACTGCCTTTGACCTGTCTAGATGTGGGCGGAGGTACTCCGATCGTGTTCGGGCGCCGGTTGCGGCGCAAGCTCATCATCGGTTTCTTCCTTGAAGGAAAACTTTTTGATTTCAACTTTTCTAAGTTTTGGACCCGCCCGGGCCAGAGTTTCGAGTGCAAGACTGAGGGTGACTTTGTCACGTGGGATATCGAAGCGTGGACTCGCACAGCTCGAATTGAGATCCATTTTGCTTGTCCCAAGGAAGAGATGCTGTTTATGAACTACGAGAATCCAAGCGGCGAGCGTAACCACCGCCAACTCTGGAATGGTGGGAACGCCCGTGGCACTGTCCGGATATTTTCACGTAGTGGGCCTCATGAAACGTTGGTAGGAGAATTCGCTGGGTCTTACGGCGGTTGCGAGTATGGCGAGTACTAGCCGCGAAAAGTGAGCGAAAATTATTCACATTAGGACCGATAAAGTCACCCGCCTACCACTACGCACCTTTATCCGATCATTGCAACTCAACCGATAGGCCGGAAATTTATGGGCGGCTACTGTCCCCGGGAGTGACTAGAAATATCAAGGGGAACTTGGCCATGTCAGGAATGATTCTTCAACTGTGTAAAAGGGAGTGTTATTTGTTTTGCCGAGCTGTTGGAGCGGGGAAGGTAAGTAAGACAGAGGTCCAAAAATGCACCCTGCGCAATATTGCCTTCCTTCTCGCCCCGTCATCCGTT